>JACYMC010000029.1 GCA_015272195.1 Candidatus Sericytochromatia bacterium | reverse complement strand
CTTTGTGGTTATTGAATCCATCGCCTCAAGGAGACCCTTTCATGTGTAAAAAAACTTCAGCCGATCCCCTCAAGTCTACTCAGGGAGTGCGAAGAACGGTTCATTCTGAATCACTGTGTCAAAAGCCTACCGAAGGATATTTTTATTTTTTAAAAAATAACTTGACTTAATGGCAAGTTATTGTTTTAATGAGATCATGAAAGCTCAGCACGCTGGGCTGAAAAGCTAAAATTAACCGCTAACCTGGAGGCTACCATGATGAAATTGCGCCGTATGTTTTCTCTTTCCCTGGGCATCTGCCTGCTGGCTGCCTGCTCACCGCAGCAACCCCTGAGCAACGCACCCTTCAGTCCGGCACCGCTGCAGAATCAAAGCGGACCGGTGCCCGTCGCTGGATCAGGCAACCTGACAGCTGGCAGCCCGGCTACTCAGGCCAGTGCCCCCCTGGCCAGCCAACTGATTCAATCCCAGACCGGCGCCAGCCTGCAAACAGATTTAACCCTGCTGCACGATGATGAAGCCGTCTATCAGGACACCCTAAACATTGCCAGCAGCCAGGGTTTTGGCATTCAGATGCTGGATGATGAAGAAGCTGAAACGGGCGGTCTACCGCCTGAACGCCAGATGCGAAAGCCCAAAGCGCCGCCCCGGATGATGCCGCCTGGCCTGGCCATGCAGGCCCGCAATCGTCTGCAGGCGCATCAGCACGAAATGCTTCAGGAAATGCGCAAGCTGCTGAACCGGCTTGAAGCCGCTGCCGCTGTTCAGATGGATGCCGAAGGCAAAGTTGAAATTGACGCGCCCCGCTTTCGCCGGAGTGTCAAAGAACACATGCACGAACGCCAGGTCAAACATCAGCAGATGCTGAAAGAACTGAAGCCCAAAATGCACCCGCGCCATGAACTGCATCCTTCTCAGAAAGCCAAACTCAAGCGTCCGGACTTTCTGGTGCGCACCAGCGATACCGAACGGATTGAAAACGCCGATGGCAGCATCACCGAAGTGCTCACCGTCAGCTTCGAAAACCAGCGAGCGGGCATTCAGCGCCAGACCATTCTGAGCAAAACCATCTTAAATGATGCACTGATCAAGCTGGACTATGAACTGGAAGAAAGCACGCCGGCCTTTGAGCGCACCGCCAGCCGCGTGGTCACGGTTCAGGAAGACGGCAGCAAAAACATGCTGCTGAGTGCCAAAACCACCTGGAAAAACGGCAAAGTCAAAGAACGGCACGAAGAGCGTCTGATTCAGGCGGATGGTTCAGCCAGCGGCACGGGTACCTTAACCATCACCCGGCCGGACGGGCAGGTGGTGACCCGCGAGTACACCCTGAATATCACTGCTGCAGGGCAGGTCAACAGCGCCTGTAGCGAAGGGGATACCACGGTCACGGTAGAAGAAGAAGCCGACGGCAGCGCAACCGTGGTCGTCGAAGGCGGTGAAAACACCGAGGCCCTGGAAGTGGATCTCGAAAGTGAAGCCGAAGCCACGGCCAGCAACGACGACGCTGATGACGACGACAGTGTGCTCAGCTGATTCAGTTCCGTTTAAAATCAGAAGCCCCGGTAAACCGGGGCTTCTGTGCTGGAAGCTATCAGCGGGGCAGGGCCTGCACCTGGTCAAAGACATCCTGAGACCATTGCCGCGCACGGCGTGAGCCTTCAGGTCCCCAGTAATGTACACCATCTCCCCCGCTGGCCGGATATTCGGTCAGTGGGCGTGAATCAATAAAATCACCGTACTCTCTGGCCACCCGCTCCAGATGTTCATAGAGCTGATTTTGTTTGGACGTGGGTTTTTTACTTTCACGGCCATCCGGCGGCCCCACCCAGATCAGTCGGGCCCCGCTGGCTTTAGCAGCCTGGGCCATTTCGCGCACTTGGTTTTCGATGGTTTCGCTACTGGCGTTGATCAGATTGGCCCCCAGTGAAATCATGATCACATTGGGCTGAAAGCGGCCAAGCAGATCTTTGAATTTGGGTGTGGGGTGAGGGTCCCGCCAATTTTTGGGCTGTACCGTGGTGCCATCAGCATCCCGCGAAAAAAAGCCTGAACGTGTACTCTGACCGGTTTTCCACCAGCTGGGCGAAGAACCCGCACTGCCATAGGTTTCGACTTTGGCCCCGGTGGAGCGCAGGTGCTTGTCCATTTCCTGACCGTAGATCCCCACGGTATGAGAATCCCCGATATGCAGCACCCGATCCTCCGGGCCAATCAGGGGCCGGGGCACAAAGCTTAGCTCAGTCTGGGCCGCTGTGGCGCTGGTTGCACTGGCAAAAAGCCGGTCAGGTCGGGTCAGCTCAGCCCCGGCGGGTGCTGCTGCAGCAGGCATCGGTGGTGCTGCAATCTGCTGAGGCGCGCTGAAGCGGCTCCAGAGCTGGGCAATAGGCGTCAGACGGGGGGGGATCTGAGACATAAACAATTTCTCCTGATACAAATACTGACTTATACTCTATATATGTCTCGGGTCGCTGCCAAACTTTCATACAGACCCTGAAGTTTTGCCAGAATTTAAGCATTGGCAGCAAGGATGCTACAATGAAGCACAGCAAAAATAGAAGGACGGTCTCCATGCGCCTGCAACGCCGCTTTTTGCATCTCAGCCTCTGTCTGGCTGCTTTTGTCTCTGCCCTGCCTGCCCAGGCCCAGTCCAGTGAACAGATCAAATCGGTTCAAAAAATGAAGGTTTACCCTTTGCCTGGCAGCCTCGACAGTCAGCCCATGCTCAACAGCAACAGCCCTGAAATCATTTCAGAACAGGGCATTCTGGTTTCCACTCTACCCGGCCCAGAAGGCGGTCCTTTTTTAAACTACGCTTTTAACGGCGACTTTGGCCTCTTCAGCCACCATATCGCCAAAGACAGCTTTCCCGGTGAGCGCTTGCTGTATCTGGGCCTGCTGGTCACCAACCAGAGCAATCAAACCGTCCGTCTGACGCGCAAAGCGGGCGCATCCTATTTGAGCCAGCCCGACGCCCTGTTTAAAGCCCTGCCCTCTTTTATGGCCAATACCCAGGGTAAGGTTTACGCCGGTCCCGGCGACCGCGTGACAAGCGAATTACTGGCGGGCAAAGGCCTGGAGCGCGAAGTGATTGAAATTGCCCCGCGCAGCACCCAGCTGGTCTTCAGCCTACCCGTTCCCACCCATGTTGCCATTCTGCCGCCAATCAACGGCCGCTCCACCCTGATGCACTTTCACAGCGATGGCCCGGTCTATCTTTCACATCTGGCGGCCTACGCAAAAAAAGAGGGAGGCGCTTTTGTACCCCCGACCCTGGAGAACTACCGCGCCCTGCTGGATCAGCGCCAGCTGGCCGGCACACGCGAACAGGCACCGACCGTTTATGAACCCAGTGAGCCACCCCCGGGAGGCAATTTTCGCTATGGCCGGGTCGCCGGTGTCAGCGAAGGGGTACACTGGCAAGGGCGCTTCTTTGAAAAAACCCGCATCCTGGAGCGGCCTGCGCCTGGCGAGACCGTGGCCTACCCGCTCTCATCGCTTTATCTCAAACGCTGGGGTACAGCGCAGAACCAGAGCGGCCAGATGCTGCGCCGCTACCCTGACAGTGCTTATCAGTCGCATGCCAACTATGGCGTGCGCTATGATCTGACATTGCCGCTGCACAACGAAAGCGCACAATACACAACCTATGCTCTGGGGCTCTCACACCCGGTCAGTATGAGCGGCAATCCGGCCAATGCTGAAATGACCTACCTCTACCCGCCCAACAAACCCGTCATGTTCCGAGGTTCAGTGCGTCTGAACTGGGTCGATGAGTACCGGCAGCAGCAGGATCAAATACATCATCTGGTGTTGCGCCACGGCGAAGAAACAGCACCGCTGAGCCTGATCACCGTGCCGCCGGGTGTGCAATACGACCTGAAGCTGAGTCTGTTTTATCCGGCAGACTGCACCGCACCGCAGCTGCTGACGCTGCGGCGGATTGAATAAAAGCCAGCGCTAAAAAGAAATCTGTAGATTCATCAGGGCCTGGGCTTCAGCCACAAGCATTTCACGGCTGGCCTGGTCGCCACTGGCTGAAATGCGGCTGGCGTCCACCTGCTTGTTTTTGAGGTGGTAATAAAAGCTCAGACGGCGGGTAAAAATTTGTTCAGGGTAAGCCACGTCATAGTCAACGCTGACCTGACTCCAGCCGCCGGTGCCATCACTGATGCTCACTTTCATGTTCTGAATGCGCTTAAACTGAAAGGGAGCGCTCTGTGTTTGTGGCGCGGTTTGCTGCTGGGTCTGCTGCCCCCCGATGATCGGATTAACACGAAAGGCCGGTTGCTGGGCCACATGCGCCGTACGGGGACGGCTGGCCTCATTGGAAGCCGCAAAGCGCTGCATCATCGCTGGACGGGGGGCCATCTGAAAGCCGGGGGCCTGGGCGTACATCACAGGCTGAGCCTGGCCACAGGCCACCAAAAATAAACTGGCTGACAATAAAATCGAACGCATATCGGATACCTCTCTCTACGCAATGCAGGTTCAAACTGCTTCTGTAGTGTAAATTGTCTGAGACGTTTCCGAGCGCCTGACGCAAATTTACCAAATATTAACTGCAAATTACTTTGCGGTTAATTTTGTTTACCAGATCATTTCCATCATGCTGCAATTGATGCCACTGCCAATGCCCATCAGCGCCACGCGCTGACCGCGTACCAGCAAGTCCTGTTCAGCGGCTTTCATCAGGGCCAGGGGAACGGTGGTGGAGCCGGTATTGCCGTAGTCCTGGTAAATGCGAGGCACGCGATCGGGCGGAATGCGACCGGCTTCAATCAGGGCGTTCAGATGGGCCGCACCCACCTGGTGCATAATGTATTGCTGAAAATCTTTTTGATCCCAGGCCATTTCTTCACAGGCGTAGGCATAGGTTTTCATGGCCAGCTCCACGCCGGCAGCCAGCAGCCCGCGGGCATCGGTCTGCATGTCGTGATTGTGGCCCAGACACAGACGACTGTGCTGGGTAGCAGCCATGCTCACGCCACCCAGAAAAGGATGCCCTTCAGGGGCCAGATCTTTATGCGCCAGCACCATGGCCACGGCAGCAGAACCCAGGGTCAGGGTGGCAAAACGGGCTCGGAACTCGGCCTCGCTGCAGTCAGGCTGCGACAGGCGTTCCAAGGTCAGCTCGTTGATGGCGCGTGCGCTCTCGCAGGAGGTCAGCAGGGCGTAGTCAATCTGACCACGCTCAATCATATTGCCGGCAATCTCCATGCTGTTCAGAAAACCCAGACAGGCGTTACTGACATCAAAGTTCAGGCAGGTGGGGAGCAATTCAAGGCGACCGTGCACAATAGCGGCAATCGAGGGCTCAATAAAATCTTTGTAGACCGAAGAACTGATCAGCACACCCACTTTGTCTTTGCTCAGTCCGGCTTTGTCCAAGGCCTGCTGGGCCACTTCGGCAGCGTACTGATTGGGTTCAGCGTCAGCGTCCCAAAAACGGCGGTACTGGATGCCGGTCAAAGATTCAATCAGGTTCGGGCGCATGCCAAAGCGCTGCAGATTGTCTTGCAGGCGGGCTTCCAGATCGGCGGAGGCGATCTGATGGGGCGCGTCGATATAGCTCATGCCCATGATATTGACGTTTTCAAAAAACATGCTCGGATTCCTTTTGTGCACAATTAAAATAGATCTGATGCATTTTAACAGCCTGCCGGGGCTCTTGGTTCATTTCTTTACAGTGATTCAGAATGAACCGTTCTTCGCACTCCCTGAGTAGACTTGAGGGGATCGGCTGAAGTTTTTTTTACACATGAAAGGGTCTCCTTGAGGCGATGGATTCAATAACCACAAAGAAATCATC
>JACYMC010000171.1 GCA_015272195.1 Candidatus Sericytochromatia bacterium | reverse complement strand
TTTGGCCTGTCGTCTTTCACCCAGCGAACGAACAAAGACAATGAATCAAGCGTGAAACGGCCTGTTCAGAGGCTACCGAGTTCAGTAAAAACTCCCGAAATATACCCTACACCTTATGTGAACGCACCTTTGTGAGAAATGCGGGTTAGCTGTTTTGGCTAAACAAGCCGTACTATCAGCTGCCCTGGGTCGCCTGCAGGTAGGCAATTTTTTCGGCCTGCAGGGTCAGCATCTGGCCGTTTTGCAGTAAAATTTCGCGCGGCAGCTCACGGGGCTGCTGCTCCAGAAAGCGCCCCATATACAGCAGCAGGCGGGCAAAGGGAATCTGCAGGCTATGGCTGTGCGGAGCCCAGTAGGTTTCCTGCCGAAAGAGCCCATAGCGGCTGGTCAGCATTTCTTTGAGGGCATCGCGACCGGTTTGCCCCCGAAAACTGGCGTGCTGCACCTGACCCTCAGCCAGAAAGACCTGGCCGGTCTGGCCGCTAAAAAAGTCGGTCAGCTCCAGCAGGCGCGGCTGGCGAAAGTAGGCAAAAGTCTGCAGTAAACTGAACAGCGACAGGTTTTGCAGCTGACCGCCAAACTGCTGGCTTAAAAAGGTCTGATTGACCAACTCACTCAGCTCATAAAACTGGCCAGGCTTCAGAAAAAAGCGGATCACCTGACTGTGCTGCAGATAGCTGTTCAGGGCCGGCATGGGCCGGGAGGCCACCAGAATCACCTTCAGCGCCGCCTGCTCACGGCTTAGGGTTTCGAGCAGAGCGGCCATATCCAGATCGGGCAGGTCCAGATCAACTATCAGAAAATCAGCCCGGCTGGCCACCTGCTCCAGCGCTTCGTCCAACGAAGCCGTATAAAACAGCTCCAGCTCCACGTCAGGGTAGGCATCCACAAAATGGTTCACCAGCACCATATCCGGGGCCAGAATCGTGCCGTGACTAAGCGGCATTTTGACACCGTCCTGCTGGTCGATTTTCAGGGCTGACAGGGCCATCAGCTGATCAAGACCAGATGAAATGGTGTAATAAGCTTCCTGCCCCATATCTGTTTCCTGAAACAGGCCGCGCTTCATGCGCATGATCTCATAAAAAGCCTCTTCACCGGCAAAGGTATCGTAAACCGCGTGCTGGACACGGCCCCCCTTAAAGTAAATCAGGCCTTCCTGGGCCGTCTGGTGACTGGTCAGGTAGACGTGACGGGCCTGCTCAGCGTGCGAAGCCAGATGCACCAGCTCAAACAGGCTGATCTGCGAAAACTGGTAGGTCAGACCACGCGGGTGACGGCAAAGGGTCTGCAACAGACTGCGAAAATGCATCAGGTTAAAGTTATTTTTATGAAGCACGCTGACGCGCTGGCTCTTGAGCAGCTGCATCAGCTCCGTATCGCTGGTATCGCAGAGAATCACCTGATGCATGGCCGGGTAGCGGTGGTTGAGCCAGCACATCAGGTCCAGTCCGGAAGCCTGGTTCAGATCCAGCTCATAAATCACCACCTGGGGCTGCAGCGGAATCAGCGGCAGGGCCATGGCAGCTGAGTCTGCCGTGTAAACAACAAAGTCATCTGTAGAAAGATAGCGGGCCAGCATTTCGCGCATGCTGTAAGCGGATGATATCACCAACAGGGCAAGAGTGGTCATGACAAAAGGCGCTTTCGTTAGAGGATGCATCAGCTTAACAAAAGCTCTGTGGCCTGAACAGCGTCTGCGGCCACAATGACTGGCAAAGCTTCCTGAAAAAATGTTAAGCTCAGATCATGAACAGATCTGCCCGCACACCCGCTCTGATCGCGCTCATGCTCTGGCTGGGCTTACAGCTGCCAGGACTGTGCAGCGCTGCTGAAGAAGCCCGCCTGCTGGAGCAAAAGCTGCAGCAGCAGCTGGAAGCCGTGGTGGGGCCCGGCAAAGCCCGCGTGATCGTCAGCGGCGAAAGCCAGAGCGACGCCTTACAGCAGCGCCGTATTGAGCGCAGCAATCCCCGGCTGCTGGGCGAGCAGACACAAAACAGCCATCAGAACCAGAATGGCAACAGCACGACCCGCAGCAGCCAGCAGCGAAGCTGGACCTTTGACCAGACCGAAACCCTGCGCCAGCAGGCACCCGGCGGACTGCAGCAAAAATCAATCGCAATTATCTATGAGCCGCCGGCAGCATGCGAAGAAGATCAAGCCAATGCCTTCAGCCTCGAAGATCTCGAAGCCCTCGTACGCACGGCGGCCAATCTGGACGAAAGCCGGGGAGACCGGCTCAGTATCAAGGCCGTGCGCCTGGCCCCGCCCGCCCTGCGTGAGGCCCTGGGGCCTGAAGGTCCGCCCCTGTGGCTGATCATGGCACTGGCTCTGGGCAGCAGCGGCCTGGGTGCGGGTCTGATGTTTGTGTGGCTGCGCCGCCGCCAGCGCCGGCAGGCGGCACAGGCCCCAACACAATGGGAGCAGAGCTGGCCAGAGCCGGCCCTGCCCGCCATGCGTCAGCCGGTGACCGGTGAGCTGATCAGCGAAGCCGCTGGCCAGCACCCCCAAAGCCCGCGGATTTAAGCCGCGCTGTCACGCACAAAATGAGCCACGGTTTCGAGGTGATGGGTGTGCGGAAACATATCCACCGGCTGCAGCGCGCGCAGATCAAAGCCCGCTGCACGCAGCAGGGCACTGTCACGGGCCAGGGTCGCCGGATTGCAGGAGACATACACCAGCTGGGGAATATTGCTCTGCGCCAGCGCGGTCAGCACCGCCGGCTCACAGCCTTTGCGCGGCGGGTCCAGCACCACCGCATTAAAAGTCTCGCGGCCCAGATGCCCGGCCAGCAGCTCTTCAACCCGGCCGGTTTCAAAACGGCATTGGGGCGCCAGGCCGTTGCGCCGGGCGTTGGCCCGGGCATTCAGGGTCGCTTCGGGCACAATTTCAAGGCCCAGCACCTGTGCACCGGCGCGGGCCAGCCAGAGCGAAATGCTGCCGGCCCCGGAGTAAGCGTCCAGCACCTTCAGGCCGCTGACAGGCTGCAGCGCCGCCAGCACCTGATCGTAGAGCAGCACCGTCTGCTGCGGATTGACCTGAAAAAAGGCCGGCAGGGCCAGCTCAAAGTGGAGCGGACCGAGCTGCTCCAGGTAGGTCTGACTGCCGCTCAGTACCTCGCTCTCTGAGCCCAGAATGCGGTTACCGCGCGCCGGCTGAATGTTTTGCAGCACCCCCACAATTTCAGGATGCCGGGTGCGCAGGCTTTCGGCCAGGGGCAGCAGCTGCGCAGCCGCCGGCTGACGCACCACCAGGCCCACCAGAGTCTGGCCCGTGCCGCTGCTGTGGCGAATCAACAGGTGGCGCAGCAGCCCGCTGTGACTGGCCTCTTCATAAACGCTGATTTCAGGATGCTGCAGCAGCCACTGCTGCACGCTGCCCAGCACGGTGTTGATGGCCTCAGGCTGAATCAGGCAGTGATCCACTGGCACCAGCTGGTGGGAGCGGGGGGCATAAAAGCCCAGCGTGGGGCGGCCCTGAACGATCTGCACCGGAAACTGGGCCTTGTTGCGATAGGCCACGGGCTCAGCCATGCCCAATACCGGGGCACAGCTTGCCGCCAGCAGGGCTTCAGGCCAGCCCCCAATGCGCTGCATCACCTCCAGCAGGGCAGCCTGCTTGGCCTGCAGCTGACCGGCATAGGCAAAGTGCTGCCACTGGCAGCCGCCGCAGCGATAGGCCAGCGCGCAGGGCGGTTTGACGCGTTTAGGGCCAGGCTGCAGCACCCGGTGAATCAGGGCGCGGGCGTAAGTTTTTTTAATCGAGATCAGCCGGACTTCAAGCTGGTCCCCCGGCAGGGCATCAGGCACAAAGACGGTCAGGCCCTCATGACGGGCCAGGCCTTCACCTCCCGGCACCAGGTCTTCAATCTGCAGGGTCAGGTGCTGGCCGGGCTGCAGGCTCACCGGGGCAGAAAGACCCGAAAGCTGCCGCCGCCGTAGTGGCGCTGCATCTGGCGGGCACGGTGGTCGGAGATTTCATAGCCCCGGCCATCGGCAATCGAAATATGGCCCGAAGGGGAGCTGCCTTTGGACCAGACCACCACAGCCCCGGCAGGCAGCTCAGCCAGCTGGGCCGGCAGCAGCTGCACCTCGTCAAAACGCGGATGGGCAGCCAGCTGGTCGGCCGCCATGTAGGCGTGTTCACCGCTTAAAAAAGCCGGCACAAAAGCGTGAATGCTTTCGGCCACGTACTGGTAGCACCAGCCTGTACCGCCGCTGGCGTTGCGCTCAGCGTGAGCGGCAATCTGCAGGCCCAGCGCACTGCTGCTGCTCAGGCTCTGGCTGCTGAGCGGGCTGCCACCAGACCACTGGGCCAGACCGGGCATTTCAAGTTCACCACAGGCACTGAGACTTAAAAGCAGGGCGCTGGCCATAGCCAGCCAGGCAAGAGAACGTTGCATGGTCAGATGACTCCCATATTTTTGTTGCATTATGGCCGAGCAGACCGCGACACGGCAAGCAGAATCGGCTATAATCAGTGCATACTTCAGTCAGGACGAAAAACAGGCATGATTCGTTCCATTCCGCCCCGGCCCGCACCGGTCAGCCCACCGACAGCCAGGGGCAAAGGGCCTGCCAGCAAGGCTGAGCAACAGGCCCCGCCGCAAAACAACCAGGACCAGCTGCGCCTCAGCACGCGCAGCATGAACGAGCGCAGACTCAGCAGCCGTGAAGCAGACCATTTCAGCGTGCGCTTTACGGGCCTCAGCTTTATGCGTCAGCTCAGCGAACAGCTGGCCGCCTCAGGCCAGCCCCGTCTGCAGGCCGAGCATCTGCCCACCCATCCCGGACCCGACGCCAGTCCTTCAGCACGCTACCAGGCCCGCGTGCTGGCCACCAAGTTTCAGCTTTACGCACCCCGCTTTGATCAAGACGGCAACGGCCTCGACGCCCGTGAACTGGCCAGCATGCAGGCCCAGATCAGCAGCATGAACGCCCTGGGGCAGGCCATCGGCCGGGTTCCACTGAGCGAACCCGCCATGGTCAGCCCGCTGTTAAATCCGGTCAGCAGCAAAAGCCTGACGCTGCCTGGCCATCCGGGTCTGGCCCTGAGCCTTTCGCTGGACACCATCACCCGCCGCTACAACGGCCAGGAAGATCGCCAGAGCAGCGAAGTGGCCATGCAGCAGCACCAGCTGCAGATTCAGGGCCACAGCCTTGAAGTCCTGCTGCCAGCCAGCGCGCAGGCCGACCTGCCCTCCCTCAGCGAGGTCCAGCAGGCCCTGGCGGCCATGCCTCCCCAGCTGCTGCAGCATTTAAAACAGGTGGTGGTGACACCACAGCCCTACCGCTTTGAAATGCCCAATGGTGACATGCGCAGCGCCAATATGACGGCCCACAGCGACGGCAAAATCACCGTCTACCCCCACCCGCGCGACGCCGAAAACCTGGCCAGCACCTTTTTGCATGAGCTCGGCCATATCCAGACCTTTGCCCACTGGTCAGCAGATATGCAGCATCCGGGCTGGCAGCGCTGGCAGGCCGCCATGCAGGCCGACGGCATTGCCCCTTCGGAATACGCCCGCAGCAATGCCTCTGAGCCCGGTGTGGAGGATTTTGCCGAAAGCACGGTGGCCTATTACAGCAGCCTGGGCAGCCCGGCCCATGAAGAGTACCGCCAGCTGTTTCCCGCCCGTTTTGCCCTGCTCGACGAACTGTCCAGCCAGCCCCCCGCAAGTGCTCTGCCGGCAGCGCCAGCCTTCATCAGCTGCGGCGGCGGCAGCTGTCAGCAACACAACGAGACAGAATCTTAACGGCTCAGCACCGCAACATAGACCGTGTCTTTGGAGAGATGGCCTTTAAGGCTCAAAAAGCGGCTCTTTTCAAGATAGTCTTTGCCCGGATGGGGGTTAAAGACTTCTTCCAACTGCTGAAACGAAAAGGGGTGATTAAAATGCAGTTCAATGGCCTGATCCGGTCCCCGGTTGATCAGGGCTACCCACATCTCACCGTCGGGACCCTGGCGCAGCAGGGTCTCGACATTGGGAATCGGCTCCACCAGCGGGGTCAGGCCGCGCTCGCGCAGCATCGCCCCTAAAAAGTTCAGCACCGACTGCTTTTTATCGGGTTCGAGGGTGTAATACGCCGGGGTGTCAAAAAAGAGACCGGGCAGCGTGCCCAGAAAACTGAGACGCCCCCGGCCAATGCGCCGGGTGTAGCCCACCATTTCCTGGCTGGGGGTGCGCAGCAAAGGTTTGACCCCGCCGCCCTGCCAGCAGGACACAAAACGGCTGGCCCAGAAAGGCTGGTCACGGTCGGTTTCAAGCCAGGCGCCGGTGCGGCCCATATACTTGGTAAACTCCACAAAGGGCTGCATCATATCGAGGGTGTGCAGCGAGAGGCGATGCGGGTGGTTCAGGCGCAGAACCTGGTAATTCATCAGATCGAGGGTAATCTGCGAAAAGGTGCTGTTATTGCCGTACTGGGTTTTGTGGGGCTGCCCTGCGGGCCGGGCCGGAAAGAGCGGATTGGGCGCATAGGGCACGCCATGAATATCGTGGGTCACGGGCAGGCCAAAGGCCACCAGGGTGCCGCCCTGCTCAACATAATAAAGCAGCTTTTGATACACCTCGCGGTGCATCACGGGCGTGCTGGCAAAAAAGACCACCTTTAAGCGCAGCAGAAGCTCAAGCGGAATGCTTTCGAGATCGTGCACAATCGGGTTGAAGCCCGCTTCGAGCAGGCCGCCATACAGCCCGGTCAGGCCCGAAAAATGGGCCAGCGCGCTGTCCATCAGATCAATGGCTGTAAATACCGTATAGTTGGCCCGTAAAAAATCCCAACCCTGGGGAATGTACTTGAGCACGCCAATGCTGTGCTGCAGCGGCTCTGAGCGCACCAGCCGGGCGCCATGGTCGCGCACAAAGGCGCCCACGGTCTGAATCACGCCGTAACGGGGCGTGGCCTGGCCATCTTTGTCTAAAGGCGACTGAAAAATCCAGGGCACGCCATCGGCCTCCACACAGTCGTGCAGCAGATAATAATCGAGCACCCGCGTGCCGCGCAGCAGGGCAATCATGCTTTTTTGCAGAGTGGCTTCCTTGCGCACTTGCACACGCGGGTCAAACCAGCCCGTGCCGACCTCCACGCCCATCAGCAGGCGATCGGGGTTCAGCGAAGCATAAAACTCCGGCGCAAACGAGAGGGCAAAAGGCACGTCATGGGTGGCCTGGCGATCGATGCTGAACTTGCTGTAGATATCATAGCCGACGGTGGTCAGCCGGGCTTTTTTGGGGCTCTGATTGGGCCACTGGTTCAGATACGGATCATTGGTGTACAAAAACGTCTCGGGCAGGCGGCGGCGAAACACCCCCTGCAGCCAGTCCAGATAGCTGACCAGATAGTCTTCAATAAACTCAGCCCAGTGGCGCAGATGCACGCTGTTGCCCTGCTGGCGCGAGGGCGGCAGAATCGTGTCAAAAGCCGTATAGTGCGCCCCCCAGACATGGTTCAGGTGATCAATTACCTGATAACGCTGCTGCAGATGCTGCTGCCAGCGGGCCATCGTATCGGGGTTAAAATCGCCCGGCAGGGCCACCCCGCCAAACTGGGGCAGGCCGGTTTCATTGTCGATCTGGCAGGCCACAATGCGCCCGGAGTCAAACCAGGGCTGTAAAAAAGAAAACACGGCCTCCAGCCAGACTTCAACCTGACCACAAAAAACGGGATGATTGAGCGAGACTTCATTGCTGTGCTGGCCGTTTTCGAGCAGAATCAGCACCTCCGGGTGCTGCGCCCGCAGCCAGTCAGGAATCCCAAAACCCTGATACTCCCCATAAACATAGGGACCCGGACGCACCAGCATCGCCAGGTCCAGAGACTCCACGATCTCAATCAGGCGTTTTAAATCCCGTTCTGGCGCACGCTGGCCCGTAAAATCGAGCACGCCAGGCTCAGGCATATGCCAGATCCAGGGAATATAACAGGAAATAAAATTGACGTGCGCTGCAGCCAGCTGAGCCAGCGAGGCCTCCCAGAGCGTGGCCGGAATGCGAAAATATTGAAACTCGCCACCATAGAGAATGCCTTCCTGGCCAGCAATAGACAGGGAATGCTCAGAAACACGGATATCCATTCAGCGGGCGATCAGTACAAAAGCTTCAGCCTGCTCCGGCAAATGTTTCACGCCCTCAAGATAGGCTGCCCGGCTGGAAAAGACCCCGGCCAGAAAGTCCAGCTGGTAGAGATTGGGAACAAAGGCCCCGCCGGTATCAGCCAGCACACCCAGACGAAACACGGGCTGGCCGCCCAGGCTATAGCGCAGGCCGATGATTTTGCCCAGCCCGAGGTTATAGACATCCCCGGCAAAGGTCACGCCCGGCTCGACCTTGATTTTATCGTCCTGGCCGTACCCCAGAATGCCGCGTACTTCTTTGAAGTACCAGTAGCGCCCCTGCTTACGGGGTTCTTTGAGGGCTTTGTTGTAAGCAATACCGTTGTTGCGGTGCACGTTGAACATGCGCTGGCTGCCGTCGGGCATGCGCACCAGAATGCTGCCCTGCATCAAAGCGTCTTCAAGACCCTGGCGCGTGAGCCAGACCAGGGGTTTGACGGCTTTGCCCTTCAGCGCCCCGCTGACCACCTGCTGCTTGGTGTAGCGATAGCGCAGCAGCTGAGCTTTGCGGGCTTCGGCAGCCTCAGCATCCAGCCCGGCCTCTTCGTCAGGCAGGGCATAAAGCGCGCAGCAATGGCTGGCCGTCTGCACCGGCGAGCCCTGGCCTTCAAAGACCACATATTTGGTCAGCCGAATTTGACCAGGCTGCCGCAGGGCCACTTTGCTGGCAGCAGCACCGGCCCGGTCGGGCTGCCAGCGGATCAGCCGAAAATGCTGCTGCAGCCACTGGCTGTTCAGCAGACGTGAAGGGCGGCCCGCACGGGCATCGGCCTCCGCCGTATCAACAATCAGCTGCAGGCTGCGCTGCACGTCTGCCTGACTCAGACCCAGCTCGCTGAAAATACCAGGCGTCACCGCTGGGTTCTCAGGGTTGCGGGCCATATAGACCAGGGTTTCACGGGCCACTGCCGCCAGGGCTTCGGGTTCTGTGACCACCCGGCCCCAGGCCGGAAGGGCATCAGGCTTAAAAAAATCCTGGGTTTTTACGGTGCGGACGGGCTTCAGGTTTTCGTTGCGCAGCTCAGCCGCCGGCGCAGCACAAATCCATAAACCCATTAAACCCAAGCCCCAAAAGAATCCCTGTCGCATGGCCTGTCTCCTTGGCAATAATGCTCATGCAGCCTGACGGCGCTGCACTTCAAGTATATCCCGAAAAGCCGCCTGCTGCCAGACAGCCCCAATCATTGCCAGCCAGGCGTTAGCAAACAGTTGCGCAAATTGCAAAAAAAACGAAAAAAAGGCTGAAGTTTTACTTTTGCGCTGTTTACGTCACTTAATTTGAATGCTAAAATATCAGAGTGCTTTTTGTAAAGCAAGTAACGATAAAAAGCAATGAACAGGAAAACAGGGATAATGACTACACTTCAAAGAACCCGTAAAAACAAAAAGCGTCCGCTGCACTCCACTGGACGCATGATCAAACAACTGCGCAAAGCCAGTGGCTATACCCAGGAGGAAATCAAGAATATTCTCGGCTTTCAGGCCACCAGCGCCATCTCCAAAATTGAAAGCCGTGATTTTATACCCGATCTGATGCGCCTGCAAAAACTGCTGACCCTGCTGAACCCCTCGACAGAACAACGTCGCCAGATTCTGGAATATTATGGCTACCAGGAAAACGAGCTGCCCGAACGGTACGAGTTTATTTCGGGTCTGAAGAAAAAAGCTGAGAAAGGTGACATCCTGTCAGCCTTACATACCCTTTTCTACCTCTTTGTCTATGATCGTGACTACACCGGCGTCACAGAGGCTGTGCAGGGCCTCTACCAGAAAAGCTTCTACATCCCCCAGGCCGTGCGCAACTGCAGCCGCGAACTGGAGATGATTCTGCGTGAAATCTTCTCCTGCCGCCGTATGATGGCCCAGGGCATGCTGTCACGGCAGCACCTGACCCTTGAAGAAGCCACCCAGCGGGCCAAAGTTGCCAATCAGTTGCTGGACCTGGTCTTTGAGCGCTTTGGCAAAAAGCTGAGTGAAGACGGTCGTCTGTTTTTGTCTTTGCTGCGGCTGCATATTGCTTTCTGTAACGAAAATGCCCACTTTTGCAATCTGGAGCTGCGGGCCCGCCTGAACCGGGGTTCTCTGGCCGACATGGTGGTCGATAAACAGTCGCATTACAGCCTGCCCCAGTCGCACGATGTGGTGGCACAGCTTGAAAAAGACTTCCCCGATTATAATCTGCAGGACATTCGCCAGATGAGTCTGTTTATTGAGCGCGAAGCCCTCTACCTGATGATGTCACAGTGCCAGTTCAGCGATCAGCAGATGCTGCAGGACAGCCTCAAAAGCCTGGGGCAGTCCTATGATATCAGCACCCCGCTCGCCGTTGAGTGGATCAAAGCCATTAAAACCCATAAAGCGGAACCGGTTTTTACCAAAATTTATGACGCGGTCTACAAAGCCAATAAAGCCCAGGCCAAAATCTGGGAGCCCACCCTGGAGCGTTTCCGGCAGACCCTCAAAGCGCACCAGCAAGTAACCAACTGGGATGTCAGCACCGCCCAGACAGCCGTTGTGTCTGCCTTTTTACAGTATCCGGTCATGCTGGCCCGCCTGGGTCATTATGCCTGGTCTCAGGACGTCATGAACCTGCTTTATCTGCAGTTGACCGTGGCCGAAACCCATTACCGCTGGAACAGCAATATGGGCATCTGCCTGGGACTGGAATACATTGGCACCACCCAGCTGAGCACCAAAAAACTCTCTGAAGCCAAATTTAAACAGGCTGAGCAGAGCCTGCTGGGCATGCTGAAAATGCTGCAGCAGGTGGTGCTGGACCTGAAGCAGACCAAGAGTCTAAACAGCTCCCGTCTGCTGCGTTACAGCTTCCTGGAAGAGCCGGCCTACTACCTGGTGCTGCTGCATGCCAGCAAACATTACCAGTTCCGTGAACTGCCCGAAGTCAAGGTCGCCCTGGCCCAGATGAATGAGCAGATCAAACTGCTGGGCTAAGATTCGCATTATTTTAAAAGCTCCGGTGCTGACGCGCCGGGGCTTTTGCTTTGCCAGAAGCTGGGGTATGCTGAAGAGCGAAAAACCGGCTGGAGTCACCCATGGCATTGTTCTCCCTTTTAAATTTGCCCTTTTTGCTCCTGATCGCCCTGGCCTTTGGCTTTCTGGGCCTGCACCTGCTGGGTACTGGCCCAGAAAGCGCCGAACTGGATCTGCCCGATGATCTGGACCTGCCGGCAGCCGACCCGCTGCTGGGTATATTTACCACCCCCCGGATTCCGCTGTCGCTGCTGCTGATGAGCGGCAGTTTTTACTGGGGCAGTGTCGGTCTGCTCGGCAATCTCTGGCTACAGCAGCGCGGGGCTTATCCTGGCTGGGGTCTGCCTGCCGTGCTGGCGCTGAGCCTGCTCCCCGCAATGCTTCTGACCCGGCTGACGGCCCAGGGACTGGGGCGCCTGTTCCAGGAAAGCAGTGCAGCCGGCGGCCCCGAAGACCTGCTGGGCTGTGTGGGCACGGTGATTTCAAGTGCCATACCCAGCACCGAAGGCTTTGGCCGTATCCGGGCCTACAGCCCCCAGGGCGTGCTGCTGCAACTGGCCTGTGTCACCCACCCGGACTGCACGCCGCCCCGCCAGCACGAAGCCGTCTTTATTACGGGCTATGATCCCGATACCCGCCTGTATACGGTGCTGGGCTATGAATCCCCCGACTACCTGGCCTGGCAGCATGGCCACGCCGGTGAGATGCAGCGTTTTGAAGCCCGGCTGCAGCAAAGCCTGGCCTGTCAGAATCAATTTGAATCCAAGGAGTTAACCCCATGAATGACCTGTTGATCCCCGTCCTGGGCCTGATTGGCCTGGGCGTCTTCCTCTTGCTGGGCCTGCTGTTTGCGGCCTCCAAGCTCTATGTTAAAACCCCCAGCAGTCTGTCTTTTGTACGCACCGGCAGCGGCAAGGCCAAGGTGGTGCTCGACGGCGGCGCCTGGGTGATTCCTTTGCTGCACGAGATTCGCTGGGTTTCGCTGGAAACCATGCGCATTGAGGTCACCCGCAGCAATGAAGCCGCGCTGATTACGGGTGACAAGCTGCGTGCCGACGTGACCGCCGAGTTTTACATCCGTGTGGAACCCACCGAGCAGCAGATTCTGGCCGCCTCGCGCAGCCTGGGCAACCGCTCGGTGGCCGAAGACGACGTCGATACCCTGATCGCCCCCAAGCTGATCTCGGCCCTGCGCAGCGTGGCAGCCCAGAAAAGCCTGATGGAGCTGCACGAAAAGCGTGACGGCTTTGCTGATGCCGTGCACCAGATCGTCAAAAACGAGCTGGATGAAAACGGCCTGCTGCTGGAGACGGTGACCATCAGCAACCTCGACGCCTCCACCTTTCGCAGCGACGACAACTACTTTGACGCCCAGGGTGTCAGCCATATTACCGAGACCATTCAAAAGGCTGCCAGTCGCAAGAATGAGATCGAGCAGAGCACCAAAGAAGATATCGCCCGCAAAAACGTGGAAACCCGCAAGGCGATTTTATTGCTGGAGCGCGAAGAAAAAGAAGCCGAGCTGGACAATGAGCTGGAGATCCAGCGCATGGAAATTGAACAGCAGCGCAAGCTGGAGTCTGAAACCGCCGAAAAGCTGGCGGCCCAGGAAAAGGTCAAAATCGCCCAGCAGCAGGCCGTGGATGAGGCCCGCATTCAGCAGGAGCTGGCGGTCAAAAATGCCCGTGTCAGCTCTGAAATTGACCTGATCGAACGGGCCCGCGAAAAAGACACGGCCCAGGAGCTGGCCAAAGTGGCGATCGAAAAAGCTCGCTTAAAAGCCGAAATTGAAATTGTTGAGCAAAACAAAGACAAAGATATTGTGGCGGCCCAGGCCCAGGCCCAGGTCCTGATCAAAGAAAAAGAACGGCTGGAGTTTGAAGCCCAGCGTGAACAGGCCCGCCAGGAACTGGTCTCGGTCGAAGAAGTGGAGCAGGCCCGCCGCCAGGCCGAAATTGATCTGATCGAAGCCGATGCCGCCGCCCGCAAAGAAAAGGTGGCACGCCAGAACGAGATCGAAATCGCCGCCCTGCGTCTGCAACGTGAGGCCCAGGCCAAGTTTGAGGCCTCCGATATGGAGGCCAAGGCGATTGAGCGTCTGGCCGAAGCCGAGCTGGCCCGCGCCCGCGCCAAGGCCGAAGGCGAACGCCTGCTGCTGGAAGCCCGCAACCAGATTGGCCAGAACCTGCTGCTGCAGGAGCTGATCCAGGTGCTGCCCGATATTATGCGCGAACTGGCCTCACCCGTCAGCAAGATCAACGATATCAAGCTGATCCATATGGGCGGCTTTGGCGGCGGCAGCAACGGCAACGGCAAAGCCGAGCTGGGCGGCCTGGGCGATACCCTCTTAAAGTCGACCATGCTCTACCCCCTGCTCAAAGAGCTGATGGACAGCCAGGGCCTGGATCTGAACAAGTTTTTAAAGGATTTGCTGCATAAAAACGGTGCAGCGGCAGCGGGTCCGGTCAAAGATGTGGTGGTGCCCACCACGGCCCAGGCCGTCAGCACACCCCGTCCTGCGAGCGCTTCATCCAAAACTACGGGCAAAAAGAGCCCCGAAAGCTGAACCCAGTCAGCGGCTTCTTGCGGTATGCTGAAAAGCAAACCATCGCAAAGAGCCGTGACCATGACACTGATTGCCCCCGTCAACATGCAGACTGATGGCGTGCCCGCCATCCCCCGCGAGAGCGCCGAACGCGTCGAGCAGTATATGCAGGCCCGTTCGGCGTTTTTCTGTGACTGGCACCCCAAAGGTGAGGGCCTGCTGATCTCTACCCGCTTTGGCGATACCTATCAGCTGCACCATCTGCGCCAGCCCGGTGCGGCCCGCCGCCAGCTGACCTTT
This sequence comes from Candidatus Sericytochromatia bacterium, assembly GCA_015272195.1. Lineage (GTDB taxonomy): Bacteria > Cyanobacteriota > Sericytochromatia > UBA7694 > UBA7694 > JACYMC01. Next base: position 34,675 of record JACYMC010000171.1, on the reverse strand, counting down.
TTTAAGGAGCCCGTCTACAGCGCGGCCTACTGCCGGGCGCCCCAGACCGATGGCTTTTTGTACAGTCTTGATGCCGGCGGGACCGAAAACTACCAGATCTACTATATGGACCTGCACACCGGCCGCCGCCACTGCCTCAGCGACGGTGAATCGCGCAACGGCAGCCCGCTCTGGAGTCCTGACGGCACCCGATTTGCCTACGCCAGCACCCGCCGCAACGGCCGCGACCACGATATCTATCTCAGCGATATTGAGCATCCTGAGGCCGATCAGCTGCTCTGCAAGGTGCAGGGCCTGTGGGTGCCGATCTGCTGGTCGCCGGATCAGCAGCAGCTGCTCCTGCTGGACTATATCTCAGCCACCGAAACCTATTACCACCTGCTGGATCTGGTCAGCGGCCAGGTGCGGCCCCTGTCTGAGAACCTGCCGCGCAACACGGCCTACGGCAGCGCGGTCTGGGCCCGCGACGGGCGCGGCATTTATTTTGTGGCGGATATTGGCTCCGAGTTTATGCAGCTGCACTACCTCGACCTGCAGGACCTGCAGGCGGTGCACACCCTCAGCGGCGGCATTGAATGGAACGTTACCAGCCTGGATCTCTCCCACGACGGCCGCCAGCTGCTCTTTGCCACCAACGAAGACGGCCTCAGCCGATTGTATCTGATGGCCACCGATACCCATGAATACCAGGCGCTGCCCGTGGATACGGGGCTGATTGGCCATCCCTGCTTCAGCCCCGACGACAGCGAAATTGCCTTCAGCTGGCACCGGCCCAACCACCCGGCGGACGTTTACAGCATCGTGCTGGCCACGGGCGAGCGCCGGCGCTGGACCGAAAGCGAGGTCGGCGGCCTCAACACCACACACTTTCCGGTACCGGGGCTGATCCGCTACCCCAGCTTTGATGGCCGCGAGATTCCAGCCTTTTATTACAAGCCCGGCCAGAGCACCGATCGACCCTATCCGGTGATCATCTCGATTCACGGCGGCCCCGAAAGCCAGTACCGACCGGCTTATTCGGCCCTGTTTCAGTACTGGCTGAACGAGCTGGATATTGCGGTGATTGCACCCAACGTGCGCGGGTCGACCGGCTACGGCAAAGAATATATTCAGCTCGACAACGGCTACCTGCGCGAAGACTCGGTCAAAGATATCGGCGCCCTGCTGGACTGGATTGCGGCCCAGCCGGAGCTGGATCAAAACCGGGTCTGCGTCTACGGCGGCTCGTATGGCGGCTATATGGTGCTGGCCTCCCTGTTTCACTACAGCGCCCGCCTGCGCTGCGGCATGGAAATTGTGGGCATCAGCAATTTTGTGACCTTTCTGCAGAACACCAAGGCCTACCGGCGCGATCTGCGCCGGGTGGAGTATGGCGACGAGCGCGACCCGGAGATGCGTGCCTTTCTGGAGAGTGTTTCACCCACCACCAACGCCCACCGCATCCAGCGGCCTCTGCTGGTGGCCCAGGGTCTTAACGATCCCCGCGTGCCCACCAGCGAGGCCGAGCAGATTGTGCGCACGGTGCGCGACAACGGGCAGGAGGTCTGGTACCTGCTGGCCGAAGACGAAGGCCACGGTTTTCATAAGCAGCCCAATCTGCACTACTATTACAGCGCCATGTCGCTTTTTTTGGAGCGCTTTTTGCTGGATTGAGATGGCAGGCCGCTTACAACAGCTGTTAGGCTATCAAAAAACCAAGGAGTACTGTCTATGTCTAGCATTCTTGTGACCGGCGCCAACCGGGGCATTGGTCTTGAAATTGCCCGCCAGCTGCGGCAGCGGGGTGAGACGGTGATCGCCGTCTGCCGCCAGGCCTCAGCCGAACTCAAAGCGCTTGACCTGCGCTGTATTGAAGGCCTCGATCTGGCCCAGGACAATGCCGTGGCCGCGCTCAAAGCCGCGCTGGAGGGTGTACAGCTGGATGCGGTGATCAACAACGCTGGCCTGCTCGAAAGCACGCCCTTTGACGCCAGCGGCTTTGATTATGCTGCCTGCCGCCGCCAGTTTGAGGTCAACACCCTCGGCCCCCTGCGGGTGGTCGAAGCCTGCCGCAGCAGCCTGCAGCCGGGCAGCAAGGTACTGATGGTCACCAGCCGCATGGGCTCGATTGCCGACAATACCAGCGGCGGGGCTTACGGCTACCGCATGTCCAAAGCGGCCTTAAACATGGCCAGCATCTCACTGGCGCATGATCTGAAGTCTGCCGGCATTGCCGTGGGGCTGGTGCATCCGGGCTATGTGCGCACGGGCATGACCGGCTTCAGCGGCCATATCGAGCCGGCAGAATCGGCCAGCGGCATCATTTCCCGCCTCGATCAGCTCAATGCCGAGACCAGCGGCAGCTTCTGGCACGTCAACGGCGAAGCCCTGCCCTGGTAAAGAAAGCCCTCAGTCCGGCTGCTGCAGAATCTCTGCCAGCCGGCGGGCAGAAGCCTCCCAGCTGAAGCGGGCGGCCTGCTCACGCCCGCGCTTGATCAGATTTTTGCGCAGCCAGACTTTGGTCAGCAAGCGGTGAAGGCCCCAGGTGATTTCGGGCGGGCGCTCCGGGTTAACCAGCAGGGCGGCTTCGCCAGCCACTTCTGGCAGCGAACCGCGCCAGGCGGCCAGCACGGGCACGCCATAGCTCATGGCCTCAATCACCGGCAGGCCAAAGCCTTCGTAATGTGAGACCATCGCCAGCAGGCGGGCCCCGCTGTAAAGCGCGGGCAGGTTCCCCGGGGCCACCGGCCCCAGGATGCGAGCGGTTTCATCCAGGCCCAGATCCTGGATCTGCTGGCGCAAAGCCGGTGTATAGCGGCTGTCTTCGGGCCCGGCCAGCACCAGCGGGTGCTGCTGGCGCAAGGCTTCGGGCAAAGCAGCATAGGCACTGATCAGACCCGCCAGGTTTTTGTGCGGATCAGGTCGGCCCAGGGCCAGCACATAGCCCGGCGCCAGACCCGGATACGGCCCTTTGACCGGCTGGGGCGGGCTGACACCGGGGTAGCAAACCGCAATCCGGCTTTTGGGTAGCTGCAGCTGCTGCTCCAGATCCTGACGCGTACTGTGGGAGACGGTCATCACCCGGCGGGCGTTGCGCAGCAGCAGCCTGAGCGCATCGCTGCGGGTCATGCTGAGGCGAAAGCCCAGGCTGGCCTGCTTAAAGCTGTCAGGAAACAGCAGCGGAATCAGGTCGTGCACCATGATGGTCTGGGGAATATTCAGGCGCTGAAAGGCGTAATAAAAGCTGAAGTACTGCTCGGGCCGGTGTTTGCGCAGCAGACCGCCGAGGCGCAGCTGATTGAGCGGCGAGGCGGGTCCAAAAGGAATCACCAGGCTGACATAGTCGGCCTGAATGGGGGTGTCGCTGGCAGCATTCAGCCACTCCAGGCCAAAGCGGCGCAGCTTGTCAGAGCCAAACAACAGCACAAAGAACCAGTCGGGCTGCTGGCGCATCAGGGCGGCGGTCAGACTCAGGCTGACGCGGGCAATGCCGTCCAGCACCGGGCTTTTGACCCAGCGCAGGTCCAGCACCAGCCGCATCAGTCGAGCCGGCTCGACAGATCCAGGGTCAGGCCGTCAAAGGCACATTCAAAAGCGATCTCACCCTGGGCGGCACGCGTCAGCATCTCCTGCCCCAGATGGGTTAACATCAGCTGACGGGTTTTGAGTTCAGCCTGGTGGGCCAGCAGCTCCTGATACGAGAGATGGCGCACGGCCTCAGGCAGGGGTTCATAGGCCGAGCACTCACAAATCAGCAGATCGGTGTCGCGGGCCAGCAGCACGAGGTTGTCACACCAGGCCGTATCGCCGGTATAGGCAATGATCTTTTCTTCGGCCAGATGAATCTGGTAGCCCAGACAGGGCAAGCTGCGCTGATGATGCATGGCAAAAGGGTAAACCATCGCGCCCGTGCCAGGCAGCGCGCGGGGCTCCTGCTCGATCTCCAGCCAGAGCAATTCAAAGGGGGGCTGATCAAAGAGCTTCGGAAAAGCCAGTTCGTTCCACTGCTGCACGCGCTCCAGCACGGGGGCCGGGCCCATGACCCAGAAAGGGGCGCTGCGGCCGGCCAGCACCTGCTCCAGCAAAACATAAGGCACGCCGCCAAAGTGGTCGCCGTGGGCATGGGTCAGCAGGATGCCCTGCAGCTGCTGCGGTGGCAGGCCCAACTGCTTCATGGCACTCAGCGAAGCGGGGCCACAGTCAATCAGAAAGGTGCATTCTTCGCTGCGCACGTGAATACAGGTCTGGTTGCGCGCCCCGGTGCTGACGGCATCGCCTGAGCCCACAAAGGTGATCAGCGGGCCGTCCATAGGCAGTGCCTCATGGATCCACTCCATGCCGGCCTGACTGGCCCGGCGGGGGTCATAGACCACCTGGGCCGCCGCCAGAATATCTGCCGCCCGGTAAGGCAAGGGGTAAATGCGGCAGCCCGTCAGCTCAGTCAGTTCGGCCAGCAGGGGCTCACTGTCGGTCTGGGCCAGGGCCACCACCAGATGATCGGCAATCTGAGTCAGCGGCAGCACGGCATTGTCCCGCGCAAAGCGCGGCGGAATTTTACGCAGCACTTCTGGCGCAATCGGCATTTCAGCCAGACGGGTGGAGTCACCCAGCAGCTTTTGCAGGGCCAGCACCCCATCGCGCACAGCCTCAGAGATCAGCCCCTCAGCCAGCAGAATCTCGCCAATATAGCGCGCAGGCTGGGCCGGGTCGGCCTGGGTCTGCAGGGCCGCCGCCAGATCAGCTGCCGAAAGCAGCTCCAGCCGCTGCAGCCATTCGCCAAATTTCAGATATCGTTGACGCATGTGCGTGTCTCCTGTGTTATTCATATTTACCGGCAATCGCCACGCTCAGCCGATCCGGGTGCAGATGCTGCCGCAAAGCCTGTTGTACAGCCTCATCACTGACAGCAGCAATCAGCTTGCCCCGGCGCTGAAAGTAGTTCAGCCCGAGCTGGTAATGCTCCAGCTGCAGCAGGCGGGCGGCAATCTCTGGATGGGTGGTCAGATTGACCAGATACGATCCCGTCAGCGAAGAGCGGGCTTCGCTCAGCTCGGTTGGCGTCAGCCCTTTGCTGAGCACCTGCCGAATCACCTTGCGGGTTTCGGCAAGCACGGCCTGCACATTATCGGGATGGGTGGTCACCGCCACCACCCAGGGACCGGCGCTGCGGCTGAGATCGGGGAAGTGGCTGTAAATGCCATAGGTCAGGCCCAGCTGATCGCGGATGCGCAGGCCCAGGCGCGACGAGAGCGAAGACTGCCCCAACACATGATTGCCCAGCATGGCGGCAAAATAATCCGGGTCCGTGCGCTTGAGCTGGCTCTGATGCCCCATCACAATCGAAACATTGGCCTTATCGGGCATCGGACAAACCAGGGTCTGGCCCGCCGCCTGCAGCGGCTGATCGGGGATCACCGGCCAGGGCAGAATCTCAGGCTGCCAGTCGGCAAAGCGGTTCTGGGCAAAGTCGTACAGGCTCTGGCTGTCAAAGTCACCGACACCCGCCAGCACCATGCCGCCACTGCGGTAATGCTGATGGTAAAAGGCCATCACGTCGTCCAGAGTAGCGGCTTCGGTCGCGGCAATCAGGGCCTCAATCTCGGGCTGATGGTGATAATGGCCCGCAGGGTAGAGCTGGCGGTAGAGCAGATCATAGGCCATGGCGTCGGTGTTGTCACGGCGCTGTTTGAGCCGATCAATGCGCTGGCGCCTGAGCTTGTCAAATTCATCGGCCTCAAAGCGTGGCTGCAGCAAAATCTCATGCAACAGCGCCAGGCTGCGCTCAAAATGCTCACTCAGACAGCGCACGCTGAAGCTGACCGTATCGGCCCCCAGCCGGAAATCAATGCTGGTGCCGAGCTGGGCCAGCTGATCGGCCAGGACCAGCTTGTCGTAATTTTGCGTGCCTTTTTTGAGCATGCCCACTGCCAGCTGAGCCAGGGGCGAGACGCTGTCGGGGTTATACGCCACCCCGGCCCGCAGCTGCCCGTGCAGGGCCACCGTGTTGTCGAGATGGTTTTCCTGCGTCAGCAGCACCCCATTACCAAAAGTCTGGCGCTGAATTTTGCTTTTGCCGGCCCGCCGCTGCTGCCCGGCGGCGGCTTTGGCTGCCGGACGCGGTACAGGCGCTGTGGCCTCCGTCTGGGTGAGGGCAATGCTGTCAGAAGCTTCAGGCACAAAATGGCCGACCGTGCGGTTGTCGGGCTTAAGATAGGTCTGGGCCACGCGCTGCACGTCCGCCGCCGTCACGGCGTCGAGGCGCTCGAGATAATGCACCATATACTGCCAGGAGGCCGCAGCCTCAAACTCGGCCAGCATGCTGGCCAGCTGATGGGCGCCGTGGCGCTGGTATGAAAAGGCCGCCCGCACCTGATTTTTGACGCGCTGCAGCTCTCGCTCAGCGGGGGGCTGCTGCTGCAAATCGCTGATACAGGCCAGAATAGCCGTTTCCACCTCAGCATGGCTGACCCCTGAGCTGAGTTTGGCAAAAGCAATAAAAAGCCCTGGATCGCGCAGCTGCAGGTTGTAGGCGCCAGCGTAGAGGCCCAGCTGGGTCTCCACCACCGCCTGGTACAGGCGGCTGTTGACCCCTTCGGAGAGAATATCCTGCAGCACGTCGAGGGCATGGCTGTCAGCATGCTGCATCGGCGGCACGTGCCAGGCCATCTGTACAGAACCCAGCTGGCCGGGGCGGCGCAGCACAAAGCGGCGCTCACCCTGCTGAACCTGCTCATGGGTATACATCACCGGAATCGGTTTGGCTGAAGCGGGAATGGGACCAAAATGGCGCGTCACCAGTTCCAGCGCACTTTTGCGTTCAAAATCACCCACCAGCAGCAAAGTGGCGTTGTTGGGGTGGTAAAAGTCTTTGTAAAACTGACGCAGGCGGGCCGTGGGCATGCCCTCCACATCACTGTGCCAGCCAATGGTGGGGTGGTGGTAGGGATGGGCCAGATAGGCCTGGGCAAACAGATGTTTGAACATCTGGCTGTCGGGGTCGTTTTCGTCGCGCTCCATTTCATTGCGCACGACGGTCATTTCCATCTGGCGATCGCGATCACGGATAAAGGCATGCTGCATGCGCTCGGCCTCCAGCTGCAAGGCCAGCTCCAGCTGATCGGCGGGCACGGTTTCGTAGTAGGTGGTGCGGTCCAGCCAGGTGGTGGCATTAAAATTGGCGCCAATGCGGTTGAGCACCTGCGGAATCTGACTGCCTTTGGCCTTGTTGAAGCTGGGCGTGCCTTTAAAAAGCATATGCTCCAGAAAGTGGGTCGCGCCGGTGTGACCCACGGCCTCATTGCGTGAGCCCACATGATACACCACCTGCACGGTCACCACCGGCGCCGCCGGATTGTGCACCAGCAGGAGCTTCAGGCCGTTGCTGAGGCGATACTCCTGAATACCGGCCTCTTCCTGTACAAAAGCCGGTGCGGCCGCTTTACTCATAATTGCCCACCACCATCACGCTCAGGCGCGCGGGATCAAAGTATTTCTGAATCATGGCGTTGACCTGCTCCCGGCTGACGGCCTGAATCTGCTCAGCCCGCTGGCGCACATAATTATCACCCAGGCCATAGAAGGTCGCATCGGTCAGGCGCTCAGCAATCTGGGGATTGGTTGAGAGACTGACCAGATAGGAACCAATCAGCGAGGATTTGGCGAGGGCAAATTCTTCGGCAGAAATGCCCTCCGCGCGGTATTTGGCAATCACTTCCTGGGTGGCGCCAATGGTCTCTTTGACCTTTTCGGGGTTGGTGGTCACGCCCACCAGCCAGGGACTGCTGCCCAGACCCGCCTCAGGGAAGTAAGAATAGATGCCATAGGTCAGGCCCAGCTCATCGCGCACGCGCAGGCCCAGACGTGACGTCAGCGAAGACTGTCCCAGGGCGTGGTTGGCAATCACGGCGGCAAAATAATCGGGATGCCCCAGCTTGATATCGGTCTGCAGGCCCATGGCAATCGAGACATTGGCTTTGTCACGCAGGGTTTTGATCTGGGTCTCACCGCTCAGCTGGGTGGGCAGATCAGGGATCGTGATTTCCACCGGGTTATCGGCCTTCAGACGGGCCAGCGCCTTCTGAATACGCGGCTTCAGCGTCTGGGCTTTAACATCGCCCACCAGGGTCATGATCAGCTGCTGACTGCCATAGTGCTGCTGGTAAAAGGCTTTAACATCCGCCAGACTGAGGGCCTCCAGCTGCTGGAGTTTGCTGGCAGTATCCAGGGCATAGGGGTGCCCGGCCGGATAAAGGGCCGCATACAGGCCTTCACGGGCCAGCTGATCGGTATTGTCGAGGCGCTGGCGCAGCTGATCGGCTTTTTGCTTTTTGAGCTTGTCGAATTCAGCGGCATCAAAGCGCGGCTGCTCCAGCATTTCAAACAGCAGATCGAGGGTTTTGTTGAGCTGGGGGCTTAAGGCCCGGCCTACCACCGTGGCGCGCTCCAGATCGGCGCTGAACTGCAGGGTGGAACCCATGTTTTCGAGTGCCTGGGCCAGAGCCAGACGTTCGCGCTGGCGCGTGCCGCGCTCCAGCATGCCGGCGGTCAGCTCGGCCAGCCCCGCTTTGCCCGGCGGATCGTAGATGCTGCCCGCACGCAGGTTCAGACGCAGAGCCACAGTCTGGTCAATCGGGTTCTCTTGCACAATCAGGCGGGCTTTGCCCAACTCAAAATACTGCGGCGCAGCCGTTGTTTCAGCGGTTTGCCCTGCTTTCAGCGGGCTGTTTTGCTGGCCTGCGGGGTAGCTCAGATTGCGTTCCTGGGTCTGCACTTCGGCAATGCGGTCAGGCACAAAGTGGCCCACCGTGCGGTTATGATCCACAAAATAGGTCCGGGCCACGCGCTGAATATCGGCAGCGCTTACGGCCTGAAGACGCTCAGGGTAAGTCAGCATATAGCGCCAGTCGGCTGAGGCCTCGTACTCGCCCAGCTGATTGGCCAGCTCCAGCGTGCCGTGGCGCTGAAAGTGAAACTGGGCCAGCAACTGATTTTTGACCCGCTCCAGCTCGGCTGCCGGGACGGGCTTGTTTTTAAGATCTTCCAGCACTTTGAGCAGATTCTGCTCCACCACCTCATGTTTTTGACCAGAGGCCAGTTTGGCTGAGAGGGTAAACAGGCCCGGATCGCGCAACTGCGCACTCCAGGCGCTGACGCTGACGGCCTGGCCACTGTCAACCAGGGCCTGCTGCAGGCGGCTGCTGACGCCCTGGGAGAGCACGCCGCTCAGCAGATCCAGGGCCGCACTGTCGGTATGCTCCAAAGGCGGTACACGAAAGCCCATGTTGACAATGCCCAGCTGGCCGGGGCGGCGAATCACAAAGCGGCGCTCACCCTGCTGGGGGGGTTCCTGGGTGTAAACCTCAGGAATCGGCTCTTTGGAAGCCGCAATCGGACCAAAATAGCCGTTGATTTTGGCCAGGGTTTTGACCGGGTTCATATCACCCACCACAATCAGGGTGGCGTTATTGGGGTAATAAAAATCTTCGTAGAATTTTTTGAGCCGCTCCGTGGGCACCCCTTCAACATCGGCGCGCCAGCCAATGGTGGGATGATGGTAAGGATGCGCCATAAAGGCATTGGCAAAGAGATTGAGCCACATCACGCGATCCGGATTGTTTTCGCCACGCTCCAGCTCGTTGCGCACCACGGTCATTTCCGACTGGCGGTCAGCGTCTGAAATCAGGGCGTTGCGCATGCGATCCGATTCAATCTGCAGCGCCAGATTGAGCTGATCGGCGGGCAGGGTTTCAAAATAATTGGTGCGATCGAGCCAGGTGGTGGCATTAAAGCGCGCCCCCTGGGCCAGCAGCAGCTTGGCAATCTGGGTGCCTTTTTCTTTGTTAAAGGTGGGGGTGCCCTTAAAAAGCATGTGCTCCAGAAAGTGGGTGGAGCCCGTATAGCCCACGGCCTCATTGCGTGAGCCCACGCGGTAGACCAGCATGACCGAGACCACTGGGGCCGCATGGTTGGGTACCAGCAGCACCTTCAGACCATTGGCCAGCTTGTATTCATAAATGCCGTCCTGGCTGCGGACCTGCACAGGGGCAGCCGGCGTGGCCAGCGCCGGCAGGGTGGTCAGCGGGCCCACCAGGGCAACAGAAGCCAGCAGAGCCAGCGGCAAGGATTTCAACATATCGAGCATGGAGGCTTACCTTCTCTCAAAAAATCTGAAGATACCCATTTTAACACTTGTTGTTAGCCATTTGTTTAGACTGAATTAAGTCTTGATAAACGCAGACAATGCGCAGGGGCTCTTGAGAGATAGAAAACATGGTGTAAAATAAAAAAAAAGCATAAGGAGCATGCCCATGTCACTTGGCGGCGTCAACCGGGTCAGTCCCCAGACCCCACAAGTTCAAACCCCACAGTCTACCCAGGCCCCTGCCCAGGCCCGGCCCACCCAGGCCCCTCAAAAGCTCGACGGCAAGCAGTATAACCAGATGCAGAATCAGGTTAAATTGCCGACCACCAGCGTCAACGCCCTGACCCAGCTGCCCGGCCAGGATCAGCAGCAAATCCTGAAGCTGGCCCAGGACGAGCAGATGAACCGCTTTGTGAACAATATGTCCAATGCGCACAAGCAGATTCAGGCTGATGTGCCACCCCGCTCATTACTCGGTGCCGGTCAAAGCATCCCCCCGGCCCCCATGCGGGCCGCAGCAGCCGCTCTGGGCAAAGTGTTCTCAGGGCGCGACTTCGAAATCGAATCGGACCGCGAAAGCAGTTACATGTCGTTTAAAGTCGGCGGCAAATCCTTTAATATCACCATCAGTACGCCGCTCAAAAAAGGCATCAAATATAATCCTGAAGACGATTTTGACGAAGAAGACGATATCGAAGAATCTCTCTAAAACACAGCACACCCACCGGGAAAGGTCTTTGTTATGCAGAACCCCAATCTTCCACCCGGCGCCCAGCCGGTCGGGCAGCAGCCCCCCCAGAAACTGACCCGCGAACAGAAGCGGGCCCTGGCCGAACAGAAAAAGCGCATGGAGCAGGAGCGCATGCGCGCCATGGAGCTGCAAAAGCTGCTCAACAACTTTCAGAGCGAGCTGGAAACCTCGGTCATTGACCCCCCGATGATGTACAAGCTGGCCTGCAACCGCCTCAAGCTGATGCTCAAGGCCGATCACGCCGTGGCCGCCATGTTTGAAAGCTACGAACAGCTGGGTGAAATCTGTCTGGTGCGCCAGCAAAGCAATCTGCCCCCCAAGCCCCCCGAAAAAAAGGAAGAAAACAAGCCCAAAATCAAACGCGTGCTGGTCAACGGAGATGTCATCGAAACCATCGAAAAACCCGACAAAAGCAAAGAAGAAGACGAACCGGGCTCCAATTTGCCCATACCCGGCATGCCGCCCAAAGAGCCCCTCAAAGCAGGCCAGCTGCCCGATATGGATCGGGTCTTCATGCATAACCTGCCGATTATCAACCAGATCCGCCAGAGCCGGCAACCCCTGATGATCCCTGACTGCAGCAAGTTCTCCGATCAGGCCGTGGTGCAGTTTACCCAGCCCTGGGGTATCAAATCCATGCTGCTGCTGCCGTCGATTGTCAACGATACGGTCGAAGCGATTCTGGTGATCATGACCGTCAGCAACCCCCAGGGCTACACCCCCAACGAAATGCAGTTTGTACAGCGCACCATGGAACTGCTGGCCCGCTCGATTGAAACGGCTCCGCCGGTCCTGCCCGAAAAGCTCAAAGACACGGTGATCAGACCCATGACCACCGGCGAGAACGTAGCCAAGCAGATTGAATACTACAGCGATTATTTTGACGATATCTTTGACTTTATGCTCGGTGAACTCGAAGAGTACGAGTCTGAAGAACTGATTGCCCTGCAGGCCGAGCAGGCCAATACCCCCAACAAACTGCGCAAGGTCTGGTACCAGATCGGCAAGTTTCTGGAATTCAAAGACGACCCCAAACTCTCTTACCTGTTTAATATCGGCATGTCAGAGCTGGCCGATCAGGCCATTGAGTACGCCGAAAGCAAAAAGCTCAACAAACCCCGTGGTCTGACGGCCTTTAAAGAGTTTATGGACCGGCGCATCAAGCGCCCGGATTTGCTCCAGCCCTTTGTCGGTGAAAAAGAAGCCAAAAAACAGGAGCACCTGATCGTTGGCTCTGAGGTGATCTCCATGGACACCGACGAAGGAGCCGCTGAGGACCTCTACAAAGACGTACTCGAAGAGATCGAAAAAGAAGTCACCAAAGCCGTTCGCGGCCTGCTGCTCTTTTCAGAAGGCAAACGTGCAACCCTGATCAACGATATCGAACAGTCAGAGATGCTGGTCAACTTTGTGTCGGTGACTGCCGCCCAGGACTTTAAGCACCATATCCGGGCAGCCCTGCCGGAGCTGCACGAAGACATTGACCCCGAAGCCCTGCTGGCCGAGCTGGCCCACCAGGGCATGCGCGAAATCTCGCTGACCGTGGCCCAGAACATTGCCGAAAAACACCTCTACGAAGTGGAAGCGTTTCTGGAAATGCCCGAAGACTGGCAGCGCGATCGCCTCGAAGAGGTCAAGATGTACATTCACTACCGCGTAATGGCCAATCTTGTGCCGACCCTGCGCACGGAGCACCCCACCCTCTGGGGCCACCTGATTGCCGACAAACTCAAGAAAAAAGCCCAGAAAGCCGCCAAACAGCGCGCCGTGCTGGTGGGCCGGATGGTCCGCGCCAGTGCCAGCACCAATGAAAATGATGAAGACTGGGATGAAGAAGACGAAGATGAAGAAGACGAAGATTAACGCACGGGAGCCACTATGCTGTACCACCAGATGATCGATATCGGGGCCTACATCCTCTCGCTGGACGAAAAGCCCATTGAACCCAAGTCTGCCAAAATCATCCTGACGGGCACCGAAGACCGCCTGGTGGGGGTCGGCGTCTGCGTGGAGTTTCGCCTGCGCGATCTGATGCCCTACCTCAACAGCATGCTGAAGCGCACTTCTGAAGTCTCAGAAGAAATGGTGGAGTGGTTTATTCAGAAGCTGCCCCTCAACCGCCTGGTCGAAGTCTCCATGAACCTCAAAAAAGAGATCATGAACCAGATTGAGGAGATGTATTACGGCTGCGATACAATTGACCAGTTTCTGAAGATCAAGCTCAATCCCAGAGACATGTACCCCACCCTGCTCAACCTCGACTTTTACGAGCTGGCCGGGCTGAACGTGGCCGGTGAGCAGATTCTGGACGAAGAAATTGAGCGGGATTCAGCCTTCTCCAATGAGGGCGAAACCCCCGACGGCTATATCTCCTGGCCCAATTACATCGGCATTCTGACGCGCCTGATCTTTATTCAGTTTGGCTCTAGCGTCAAAAAGTCGGTGCTGGATCTCTTCAGCGCCCGCAAATAAATGCCACAAAACCTTTTGCTGCCCCTCGACGGGCGGCCCTGCAATGCCCGCTTTCCGGTGCAACTGGCCGCCCTGGGCGGGCATAGCGTATTGGCCCCGGAGAGCAAAGTGCTGGGCAACGCCCGAGAACCTGCCCGGCTGACGGAGCTGGATGCCTGGCTGGCTGCTCAACTGCCCGAAGCCAGCCAGCTCTTTCTGAGCTTTGACACCTGGCTGTATGGCAATCTGGTGGCCTCGCGCCGCAATCCAGCCCCGCTGGATCAGCTGCTGCAGCGCCTGAACCAGCTGCGCCAGTGGCGTGAGCGCTTCCCGGACCTCAGAATCCACGGTTTTGCCACGCTGCTGCGCATTTCCAACAGCAATGACGCCACCGAAGAGCGGCCCTACTGGGCTCAGCACGGCCAGGCCATTTACCGTCTGTCGTGGCTGGAACACCGGCTCAGCGAAGCAGTGGATGAAACCTTGCAAGCAGAGTACCAGCGCTTGCAACGTCAGATTCCCGCCGATGTCCTGAATGATTACCGGCATCTGCGCCAGCGCAACCTGGCCGTGCTGCAAAACCTGCTGGCCCTGCAGGCCGAAGGCGTCATGGATCAGCTGCTGATCGGCTGTGATGACAGCGGGGAATACGGCTGGGGCGTGCAGGAGCGCCAGCTGCTGGAGACCGAAGTTGCGCAGCTGAATCTCAGCGATCGCTGCCTGATCTATCCAGGGGCCGACGAACTGGCCAGCGTGCTGCTGGCCCGTGTTCTGGCTCCTGAAGGCCCAACCCTGAATTTGGCCTGGAGTCACCCTGAGGCCCAGGATCTCTGCACATTGTATGAAGGCCGACCCCTGAGCCAGACCCTGGCCATTCAGGCCCGCGCCGTGGGGGTTGCGCTGCGCCAGAATGCAGCCGAAGAAGCCGTAGTGCTCTGGCTGCACAACCCGCCGCACGGCCCCCAGATTGACCAGTTTCTGGATCGGCAGCAGCGCGTGCCCCTGAACACAGACGCAGTCAGTAAGCTAACGGCTGCTCTGAGAGCAGGAAAACCGGTGGCTTTGGCCGACCTGTGCTACGCCAACGGCGGCGATGCCGAACTGCTGCAGCACCTCGAAGATCAGCAGCTGCTGCTGAAACTGCGGGCCTACGCCGCCTGGAACACCAACGGCAACAGCCTCGGCATGCTACTGGCCTGGCTGAAGTTTCTGGGGCCCCTGCTCAGTACAGATCAGCCCCTGCCGCTGAGCCATCAACGCTTTTTGCTGGAGCGCCTGGCTGATGACGGCTGGTACCAGGGGCATCTGCGCCAGCAGCTCTGCGGCCATTACAGTGAGCCGGTCACCCTGCAGAGCTGCCTCTCAGCCATTCACTGGTTTAATCAGCATTTTGAAGGCTGGCGCGCCCAGTTGCCCCCCGCGTTGCAGGGCCTGCAGGTCAAACATCTGAGCTTTCCCTGGAAGCGCTTTTTTGAAGTGGATCTGCAGTTGTGTACCCCCAGGCCGTCAGAGACCTGACCCGGCAGCACAGCCACCGGATTGAATCCATACGCAGCAGGATGTCAGGTCAGCTGGCGCAACATCAGACTGGCATTGAGATACTGCAGCATCTGCTGCAGAGCGTCAGTGCCGCCGCCCTCTGACAGCAGCTGCATGCAGCGCAGCTTCAGATCCTGCAATGCTTCCAGGGGCTGCTCACGGACCCAGTGCGGTAAATCTGCCGCGCTGACCGGCCAGGCGTCCGGCAGAGGGGTCTGCAGCAGCTGCGCCAGGGCCGTCTGTTGTACTCCCGGCGCGCGCTCTGGCACGCTGGCATAGAAGTGAGCCTCCAGCAAATCAATCCAGGTCTGCAGCAGCTGCCCGTCCGCCTCTGCCGAGGGCTTTGGCAGGGCTTTGAGGGCCAGCACGAGGGTTTCAAGACCCGTCAGCTCACTTTGCAGCAGACCGGTGCGAAGCGCTGCCGGTTGTGTACAGGCCGCCTGGAGTGTCTGCAGCAGGGCTGCGTCCGCCGGAGAATGGGCCAGTCCGTTGCGCAGCGCCTGCATCCGGTCTGGCCAGGTGCTGGCCTGCTGGGCCTGCTGGCACAAGCCCTGGGCATTTTCGGACTCCATCTCAAGCGCCACCTGCCAGAGTTGTTTAAAATCGAAGGTTTCGCTCATCTCAGACCACCCGCTGCAGGGCTCGGATCGCCAGCAACGGCACCCCCAGATCGCGCAGGGCGTTCATGGCCAGCTGGCGCATTTGCCGGTAAGCCTGCGAGCCGGCAGCCCCGGCTTTGCGCAGCAACCCCGAAAAGGCATCGATCAAAGGCCGCAGATTGGTTTCGCGGCCATTAAAGGGAATCAGATCAATCGTCGAGCGCTGCCAGCCCCGCGAAAGCGTGGTGCTGATATTGCGCAGCACCCGGCTGGAGACAGCACCCAGTTCATTGGCCAGGCCCATCAGCTGGTTCACGCTGGTCTGTACGGCGGCCCACATCTGATCAATCAGGGTGTTCAGGGCCCGGCTGGCCGCCGGACCAATGGCAGCAAAAGCCCGGATGGCGTTACTGCGCAGGGCTGGATACCTTCTGGCCAGGGCCTGAATGCTGTCAACTGCCCGGGCACCGATGCGCCGCAGGCCGCTGATGGCTTCATCGGCATACTGGCTGAAGCGAGTCCCAATGGCCGTGATGGCCGCTTCAGCCGCTTCGCCAAGATTGCTGAGCTTTGTAATCACCTCCCCGGCATAAGCCGATACGCGGGTCCCGATTTCCTGCAGGGCGTCAATAGCCGCCCGGCCTTTGTTTATCAGGGCATCAAAGGCCTGACGGCCCAGGCGGGCCCCGCTCAGGGCGATGTCTTTGAGCTGGTCAATGGCCGCATTGCCCTGGGCCAGCAAGGCGTTAAAGGCCTGCTGGGCAAACTGCCCCCCGCTTTTAACCAGGCTTTCGAGGGCTTCAAAACCTGCCTGTCCCATGCTGCTGAGGCGGCTGATGGCTTCCTGGGCCAGTGGAATGCCGGCAGCGACGAGATTTTTGAGCTGTTCAGCCCCCCAATCCCGCAGGCTGCCCAGCTGCTCAATGGCCCGGCTGCCGATGGCACCAGCCTGACGGGCCAACGAGAGCAGCGCCTCGCGGGCTGCCGCGCCCTGGTTTCGGGCTGCACGAACGATGGCATTCAAGGCAGCGTCAGCCATCTGGCCCCCCTGCAGCACGAGATCTTTCAGCACGGCAATGCCCTGCTCACCCATACTGGCCAGCTGTCTGACGGCCGCCAGCCCCAGCTCGCCGCCGGCCGTGGCCAGAGCCTGAAGCTTTGCCAGACCTGCCTGCCCCAGATCACTGAGGGCATCCAGGGCCCGATCGCCCACTTCAGAAACCAGCTCGCCAAAGATCTCAGCCGTTCGTTCACGGCCATAAATGCTGACAATCGCTTCACTGGCAGCGATCCCCGCACCGGGCACCACAAAAGGAGCGGTTACAGCCACAGTGGCCGCGCTGTACTGAATGGCCTGACGCATGGCCGGGGGCATGGCCTGGGGATTGTCGTTATAATATTCCACCATCAGATCCAGGGCCAGCGAAGCGCCCGCCAGGCCCAGCTGCAGCGGAAAAGCCACATTGCCCACCCCAAAAGCCTCCAGCGCACCCAGTACAGTATCAAGGCCATTGGTCGCCGCACCCGCCAGGGCCAGCATGCGCACATCAGGATCTGAATACTGACGGCCATTATAACTGCCGGTCAGGGCAATCCTGCCCATGCGCACCGTATCGTAACCCGACAGCGCGGCCCCTATCGCAGGAACAGCCTTGCCCAGTGCCCGACCGAGCTTGGGCACAATATCAGCCACGCGCAGGCCATAGCTTCTGAGATAAGGCACCATCTCAGCCACGCCGCGCAGAAAGCGGGCCCCCATGCCCTCACCGACCACCATATTCAGCGCACGGGCGGGCTCCATTTCAGCAGCAATCTGCAAGACCGTATCCAGTTGTCTGGGGTCCATGGTCTTTAAAACATCCAGCACCTCCTGAGCCCGGGCCGGGCTGGCGCCCAGCAGCCTTTCAAGGCCTGCCCGTGCAGGCCGTGTCAGAGAAGCCCCCTGAATCAATTCATCACTCTGGCGGGCAATCAGCCCGGCAGCATCCGGCAAGGCATCCGAAGCTGCCCGCGCAGCCGCAGGCAGCACGTCATCGGCAGCCCGTGCGGCGTCAGCGGCATTGCCCAGGCCCAGCAGGCCGGCAAAACGGTCCAGAGCGCGGCCCGTCAGACTCTCAAAACTCTGGACCTGCAGAGCAGACAGCCCGGGCAGTTTGTCTTTGACAATATCTCTGACTAAATTATTCAAGGCGTTAAAACGGCTGCCAGCCGGTGCATTGCTATCCAGAATTTTGCGCAGATAGTCCCGGCCAATATTGTCAAGCGATAAAAATTCCGTGAGCGCCTGCAGGTTGCGCTGGCCACCAGCCCCCAAAAAGCGCTGGGCAATTTCAGACTCGGCAAAGGTGCCAACCAAATCCACCGCTGCTGCATAGCGCCCTACCCCATCTTCTGTCAGAAAGCGCAGCACATAACGTGAAGCTTCCGGTGAGCTGTTCACAAGCCCCCTGAGAAAGCTGGGCGCCTCACTGCCGAGACGCTGTACCGTACTCTGGATTCTGTTTTCGATCCGGTTGAGCATCTGCTCATAGCGTTCACGCGCTGGACCCGCCGGCAGGAGTTCACCCAGCCCCCTGACGGTATCCACACCATTATCGAGCACCAGCTCAAACAGGGCCCGGCCGGTATCGAGGTTGAGGTCGCTCTCACCGCTGAAATAACTGAGGACCTTGCTGAGGTCTGCCAGGCGCTGTTTGGCGTCTGCGGTATCTGCACGGTTATTGTTGCCAATATAACGGTTGAGAATATTCTGCAGACTCGGGCTGGGCAAGCGTGAGATGCTCCCGGCCACGGCCTGGTTCAGTCGGCTCAGCCCCAGCCGACCGGCCAGCTGTGGGTTGCTCTGCTCCAAACGGCGCGACTCCATCAAAAAGGTCAGCAGAGCCTGGGTCCGCCGGATGGCTGCCGCCGAACCGGTCATGGGCCTGTTATCAGTGCCTTCGGTGGGCTGAATCACGCCCAGCAAGGCCCGCGAGAGGGTTTTGAGCGAAGACGAAGAACGCAGAAAACCCGCTTCAGCACGGTTAAACTGGCCTTCAACTGGCTTCATGCGATTGGCCAGCAGATTGATGGCATCAATTTCACCGTCAAAGGTGTCGAGCAGGTTTTCAAGATCGGTCACCGAGATGCCGAACTGACCCGCAGCAGCGCTGAGCAAGTCAGGGCTCAGACTGTCGGCAAGGGTCGGGATGGGTGCAAGATCGTCTGCCGCAGGTGCTGGGGCTTCAGCGGGCGGGGCTGCTCCTTCAGCAGCAGGGGCTTTAGCGGCAGATGTTTGTCCCTGCGCCAGCAAAGGTGAAGCTGCCAACAGGCTTTCTGCTGCGCTGTAAAGCGCCAGGGTATTCTGGGTCAGCGTCAGGTCCAGCGCCAGCGCCGCGCGCTCCGGGCTGTCAGGCGGCAGGGTCGCCAGCTGATCCTCCAGGGTTTGCAAGCTGTTTTCAAGCTGGCCCAGGTTCTGGGGCAGGGTCTCAGTCTGAAAGCGCTGCAGCATACTGAGCGGCGTGGCCTGAGCCCGCTGCCGGAAAGCTGTCGCAGCTGCTGCAGAGCCTGGCTGAGCGCCTGGTTGCTCTGCTGCAGCTCAGCAGGCATCTGGCCCAGCTGCAGGCTGTCATTGACCCGGCTTTCAAGATCTGAAAGGCTGACCGGCTCCTGCCGGTCAGGGCCCGCCACAGACGCTGAGACTGGCGGCGGCGCTGCCGCCTGACGATTAAACTGAAACGGCGAAAGCTGACGTGTTACACTTGACATACCCTGAAACTCCCGATACACAGCAATAGAGACCTAGCCCACAGGCTGAAGAACATCTCTTGATTATAGTCGCTCTGCAGATTGATGTAAAATACGCCAGACCCCTTGAAGGAGATGTGCATGCCAGACGCAGAAAATCCTGTCTATCCGCTGCCTGAAACACGTGCTGCAGCTTTGCGCAGCGCCGACAATCTGCAGCAGCTGCGTCAGCAGGCCCAGCCGGTCAGCGCAAGCGTGCGGCTACCAGGGCAGCCGGAGCTGCTCTGGCAGGTGCTGGCCGCCAACGACTTTCTGAACCAGGCCGTGGGCATGCAGAGCACCCGCAACGCCTACCTGGCCCGGCCCTACGGCAGTACCTGGATGCATTGCAGCACCAAAAACGGCGGCCTGCCGGTGGCCTATGAAGAAATGCCCTATGAATGGCTGGCCCCCCATTACTACAAGGTTGAGCGCATTCACAGCAAGGGTCCTTTAAAATACCTGGCCTTCGGCGTTCAGCTGAGCAGCGCCGGCCCGCAGGAAAGCGACGTCACCTGCACCATTGACTTTGTAGCCCACCTGCCGGCCGCCGTGGCCCGCCT
Organism: Candidatus Sericytochromatia bacterium; assembly: GCA_015272195.1. Lineage (GTDB taxonomy): Bacteria > Cyanobacteriota > Sericytochromatia > UBA7694 > UBA7694 > JACYMC01. The sequence goes on along the minus strand of JACYMC010000171.1, from coordinate 14,887 downwards.
GCTGATCCGCAAAGAAATCCAGCGTTTTATCAAAACCTTCAGACAGCTGGCCGATCGGCTGGCCGCCGGCACGCCCGTACTGAAAGCCTTTTTTGACGCGCGTCCCGCGCAGCAGGCCGCCCTCCATGCCCTCAGCCAGCGCTGGCAGACACTGCTGCCCAGCGCAGACATTGCCAGCGCCCTGGCCGATTATATCTATCGGGCCCCGGAGCGGCTGGCTTATCGCCTGCGCCCCTTTGAACTGGCCGAAGCCTACGCCCTGGATCCGCTGGAGGTCCTCAAAGACTGCCTGCTGCTCAGCCGCGAGGGCGATCTGCACCTGCTCTGGGACTGTCGCTGCCCGGGCTGCAAAGGGCCCAAAGAAAGCGTTAAAAACCTGCAAAACATCAAAGCCGTGGCCTACTGCGAAACCTGTGCCGTCAGCTACGGTCTGGCCTTTGATCAGAACCTGGAGCTGAGCTTCCAGCCCAGTGCGCGCCTGCGGCCAACGCAGGAGCGTTTTTTCTGTGCCGGCAGTCCGTGCAACACGCCGCACATCAGCTGGCAGCAAAACCTGCTGCCCGGTGAAACGCGTAACTTTGTGATTGATCTGCCGCCAGGCCCTTATATTCTGCGCAGCCTGGCCTGCAGCCGCGAAATCCTGCTGCAGATACAGACTGCTGACGCTTCCGCACAGACCCGGCTGGCGATTGCAGCTGACTTTGTGCTCAACGATCAGCCAGAAGCCGAAACCCTGAATCTGTTACAGGGCGGGCAGCTGCAGGTCCATAATGGCCGCAGCCATGAACTCAGCCTGATGCTCGAAAATCCCGCCTGGCAGTCCCAGGCGGTCACCGCCGCAAGGGCACAATCACTGCAGGCTTTTCAGGATCTTTTTCCGCAGGAAGTGCTGGCCCCCCACGAAGCCCTGCCGCTGCAGAATCAGATCTTTGTCCGGGCAGAAATCCTGAACCCTGAACAGCTGCAGGAGCCCGAAGCGCCCGACAGCCTGCCGGCCGTGCAGCAAGAGCTGCTTGACTGGTTAAAGCAACACTTTCAGGCCCATGAAGGGGCGGCCTGCCCCCTGACAGAAAACAGCCTGCTGGGCCTCTTTGCCAGCCCCTTTGAAGCCCTGTCAGCAGCCTGGAGCATCAGCCAGGAACTGCCCCTTCTTGGGCTGCTCTATAACGCAGCGCCACAGCTGGCCCTGGCCGTGGTGCAGGGGCCCTGTGAAGTCTTTGCCCAGGGGCAGCAACTGGCATACCGGGGGCTGGCCCTGGAGCAGAGCCGTGAAGCCCTGGCCCATGCCGACGGCCAGCGTCTGGTGGTCGGCACAGATCTGCTGCAAAGCCCTGAAATGCGTCTGTTTCTGGAAGATCCGCTGGCCACATGGGAGCGCCTAACGGACACATCAGACTGCGGTGCAGACTGGATCGCGTTTCAGTTTGACAACCTGCTGACGGAGTTCCTGTGATGAAGGCCATCTTTGCCGATACCGCCGATTTTGACCCCGCCAGCTTTAAAATGCCGGCCGGTCTGGTCGACAGCCAGGGCCCCGCGCTCTGCGATATTCCCGAGCCGCCACCGGCAGTACAGCGACTCAGCCAGCAGGTACAGCGCGAAGAAGCCCGCAAACAAGAAGCGCCTTCAGCCGAAAACCAGGCCGTGGCTGCGCGTCTCAAACAAAATCTGCAGCTTAGCGCTTCTGAGGGTCGGGCCGAGCGCCTGAAATCCATGCTGGTCAGACTCAAAGCCCTGCCAGCTGAGCCCGAGGGGCTACATGAGGGCCTGATGCGCGTGATTGCCAGTCTCAAAAGCTGTTATGCCGGCGCCGACGCCCCCCGCGATCTGGCCACGATGTCGGTGCTGCACCCCCTGCTACAGTGCCAGGCCTGTAAATGGGATGCCCTGAAAGCCGGCGGTGCTGCACAGGTGCCCGAAGCCGAAGCGGGTTATCTCAAAAAGCTGCGTTCACTGCAGGGCAGCAGCCTCGCTCCGCTGGAGCGCGCCACCCTGCTGCAGCTGATTCTGGCGCTGAATCAACAGCTGTGCACCAGTACCGCCGCTGAGTCCACAGGCGAAACCCCGGCAACACCGCCGGCAGTAAGCAGCGCGCCGGTAGCAAGCTTTGACCCGATTCAGGCCAGCCGTCTCATGCTGCAGCTGCGGGCCAAAATCCAGCGCACCCATTCTCCCGCCGAAAAACAGGCTCTGCAGGCCCAGCTCGAAGCGCTGCAGGCGCAACAGGTGGCTTTTTTTGCCATGCGCCAGCTGCAGGCCCTGGCCCGGCAAAGCCAGGAACTGGCGGGCGACTGCTCAAAGCTGGCGCAGGCCCGTGCGGAGCACTTCAGCCAGTGGCGCCCCCTGCGCTTAAAAAGCCTGCAAAACCTCAGCCGTTTACTCGGCCAGCCACCGGCCTGTCCCGCAGGCGTCAGCCTGCTGGAATCGGCCCAGCAACAGCTGGCCCGCCTGGATCTGCCCGGGGGACACCAGTGGATTGCCCAGGAGCAGGCCCGGCAGCGCGACGGCTGGGCGGCAGCCCGTGAAGGCCTCGCGCCAGAACTGGCCCAGGCCCTGACGGACTGGCTGCAGCAATTTGACACCCTGATGCAGACGCTGCAGCAGGCCTGTCAGCACTGGGCCCAGAAGCGCCGTAAGGCTGAACAGCAGACGCTGCTGAACTCACTGGCCCAGGCCCAGCAGGACTGGGTGCTTCAGGAGACGGAGATCAAGGCCCTTGAAAGCCGCTATCTGCAATGTGAAGATCCTGTCGCGCGCCGCCAGCTGCAGCAAACGCTGCTGAACGCTTACGCCGAGGTACTGGCCATGCTGCCCGCGCTTTAAAAGCGCAGCTGGTGGCTGAGCATCAGGCCCCCACCCGGCGCGCTGCTCAGCTGCCACTGGCCGCCGAGATGGTGCCCCCAGGCCGTGCCCAGGGCCTCCAGAATCACCGCCGAGCCAAAGGCCGCCGGAGCCAGCACATAAATCGTCTGGCTCAGGCTCTCCTGGCCAAAAAACAGCACCAGCGGCAGCATCAGCAGCGCGTGCAGCAAAACACTGGCAGCTGCGCCAGCCAGACTCCAGCCTGCCAGCTCCCAGTCAGCCGCCGGTGAAAACAGATGCATCATCAGCGGGGTGGAGATCACCGGGATCAGCAAGAGCAGGGCCAGCAGGGGGTCAGCCCCCTCAACCCAGCTGCCGGGCACTTCACCTTCTGCCGCCAGAGCCACGGGCATAAGATCCAGCAGCACCACCGTCAGAATGGCCAGGCCGTTGCCGGCAGCGGCTCCGCCCAGGGCGTGGGTGGTGTTGAGCCAGCTCTCAGCGGGAGGCAGACCGGCAGCCGGCAGCGGCGGCGGCAGGGCCACCTGAATCACCGGCTCAGCTGCGATGGGTTCGGCCCAGAGCGAAGGGGTCCAGCCCCAGAGCAAGAAAAAAACCATCAGGTATGAAAGCGATCGTATCTGCATGCAGCCCAGTATACCCTGTTCGGGCCTGTGTTATCATGTGCTTTAAGATGTAATGCCAACAGGAAACCCAATATGTTCAGTGAACCGAGCCAATTCAGTCTGCTGTCTGATCCCGCCAGCGTTGCCCGGCTGTTGCAGGAAAACGACCACTATCTGATTTGCCCCCATATCAACCCCGACCCGGACTCGCTGGGCTCAGCCGTGGGCCTGCACCTGGCCCTGCGCAAGCTGGGCAAAACCGTTAAAATTTTTCTGCCCGAAGAAACCCCACCCTATATGGATTACCTGCTGCAGTACGCCGACGTGCAGCTGGAGCAGCCGCTCGACATGCAGTGGAAGATGATCTTTGTGGATCTGGGCACGCCCAAACAGCTGCACCCCTCGGTCAAACTGATTCATCCCTGGCTGGATATCGACCACCATATGGGTCCGGTCAGCTTTACGCGCTACGCGTATATTGATCAGACCTCACCGGCCACCTCTGAAATCATTCTGCGCATTCTGCAGCTGATGGAACTGCCGCTGGACCCCACCATTGCCACCTGTCTTTACTCCGCGCTGGTCTTTGACACCCGCAATCTGACCACGCCAGCCACCACGGCCGAAACCCTGCGTCAGGCGGCAGAGCTGGTGGCTGCCGGCGCAGAGCCCACTTATGTTAACCAGATGCTGAACCAGCAAAAACCCCTCAACCTGATGCGTCTGATGGGGGAGGTCTTTGCCGATCTCAACGCCAGCCTCAACGACACCCTGATCTGGGGTGTGGTGCCCAAAGCCCTGCAGGAAAAACACGGTGTCGACGAAAACGAGGTCGATTATCTGATCTCAGACCTGCTGACCATTGCCTCAGCTGAGGTGATCCTGATGTTTAAAGAAGTCAGCTCAGGCCATGTCAAAGTCAGCTGGCGCTCCAAATGCCATGTGGACGTCAACCGCATTGCCCGCCAGTTTGGCGGCGGCGGCCACCATTACGCCTGCGGCGCCCGCCTGGCCCTGCCGCTGAAGCAGGCCGTCAAGCGCGTGATCAGCGCCACCCAGGAAGCCATGGAAGCCTACTACGCGGCGCACTAAGCCCCTGAGCTGCCAAAACCCTGCGCGCCCCGCGCGGTGGCCCAGTCACTGAGATCGCTTTCGATTATACCCGTCAGACGCGGACAGACCGTCAGCACCAGCTGGGCGATTTTCTGGCCGGCTTCAAAAGCCACCGGACAATCGCTGTGATTGTAGAGCTGAATACGCAGGCTGCCCGTATAGTTGGGGTCCACCACCCCGGCCCCGGTTTCAATATTGCTGCGCACCGAGAGCCCGGATTTGGCCCAGACAAAGCAGCCCAGCTGAAAATCGTCCGCCCAGGCCGCCGGCAGCTCCGGCAGGCGGATGCGCAGCCCCGTATCGACCTGATACGATCCACCGGGCGCTATCTCAAAAGCTTCGGGCGTACAGACATCCACCCCCAGATCACCGGGATAGCCCTGTACGGGATCACAGGCATCAGGGCGCAGTTTTTGATACATCAGTTTCATGAGCGGTTCTCTTTCCCTTTTTGCTTCAGTGTAACCCAGATACATCCGTAGCACGTCAACGCGAAAATCAGGTACACTGAAAGCGTCTGCCAAACCGTGTGTATCCAGACGCTGAATACTTACCCCAATCAAGGACCCATTGATGTATGCATGATCTCAGAAGCCTGCGCCACGACCCTGACCGCCTGATTACTTCACAGCGCCGCCGCCGGGGCGACGTGGACGCTGTGGCCACCCTGATGGCCCTCGACCAGGAACACCGCAACTGCCAGCTGCAAATTGACAGCCTGCGCCAGCAGCGCAACGAAGCCTCCAAAGCCATTGGGGCCCGCAAACAGGCCGGCGAAGACGCCTCAGCCCAGATGGAGGCCGTGCGCAAGCTCGGTGACGAGCTCAAAGCAGCCGAAAACCGCATGCAGGACTGCCAGAGCGAGCGCGAAGCCCTGCTGATGACCCTGCCCAATATTCTGGACGCCTCTGTACCCGATGGCGCCGACGAAGAAACAAACCAGCTGGTGCGCGACTCCGGCCCGGTACCGCCCATGGACTTTGAGCCCAAAGCCCATGACGAGATCGGCGTCAGCCTGGGCCTGCTGGACTTTGAGCGCGCGGCCCGCCTGACGGGCTCACGCTTTGTGGTGCTCAAAAACTGGGGCGCCAAACTGGAGCGGGCCCTGGCCAACTTTTTTCTGGACCAGAATACCGCACGCGGCTATACCGAAGTCCTGCCCCCGTATATGGTCAACCGTGAAACGATGACCGCCAACGGCAACCTGCCCAAGTTTGAGGAAGACCTCTTTGGTGTCAACTTCAAAGACTATTTTCTGATCCCCACGGCGGAAGTGCCCCTGACCAACCTCTACCGCGGCGAAATTCTCGACAAAGAGCAGCTGCCGATGTACATGACCGCCTACACGCCCTGCTTCCGCGCAGAAGCCGGGGCCGCTGGCCGCGACACACGGGGCATCATTCGCCAGCACCAGTTCTCCAAAGTGGAGCTGGTCAAAATTGTCGAGCCCGAACACTCTTTTGAGGAACTCGAAAAAATGGTGGCCGACGCTGAGCACCTGCTGCAGCTGCTGGAGCTGCCCTACCGGGTCATGCTGCTCTGCTCGGGTGATACGGGCTTTAACGCGGCCAAAACCTACGATATCGAGGTCTGGTTTCCCAGCCAGGGCAAGTACCGTGAAATTTCTTCCTGCAGCAACTGCACCGACTTTCAGGCCCGGCGCGGCATGCTGCGCTACCGGCCCGAAGCCGGTGCCAGCACGGTCTTTCCGCATACCCTCAACGGTTCAGGCCTTCCCATTGGCCGGACCCTGGCTGCCCTGATCGAAAATTACCAGCAGGCCGACGGCAGCCTGAAGGTGCCCAAAGCTTTACAACAATATCTTGGTGGTGCGGAGGTTATCGCATGAGTATTGAACTGCCCGATTCCCTGAATGAGGTCCTCGAGAAGCTGAACGCCCTCGGCGCGATTGGCAAAGTGGTGTCTGGTTCGCTGCAGCGCGTGCTGCAACCCGGCGAAAAAGTCCTGCTGAGCTTTCATCAGCTGCAGGTCAGCGAAAGCACCAGCGAAGAGCAGCGCTCACCTTTTGGCAGCCTGGATATCAAGCTGCTGACCACCAGCCGCTTTTTGTCGCTCGGCTTTTACCCCACCTACCATCACGTGGACGCCAAGAGCGTGCACAAGGTTTCACACCTGTCGATGATCAACCGCTTTGCCACCGGCTATGAGGGCGAAGGCGAAGCTGCCTCCGCTGAAGAGCGCAACTACTTCCCGCTGGAGCTGGAACTGGTGCTGCGCTTTGAAGACGAGCACGGCCAGGAAGTTTTTACCTGGACCCAGGACGCCACGCGCACCGAAGACATTAAAACCCTGTTTCAGCAGCTGCAGATGCTGAGCGGGCTGGTCGGCAAACCGCTGGCCGCATTCAAAGGCTAAGGGAGAGCAAGCATGAATATTGATGAATTTTTGCGGGTCGCCGTTAAAAAGCGCGCCTCAGATATCCACATTCGCGTCGGCGCGCCGCCCATGCTGCGCATTGACGGCCGCATTGTACCGACCGAAATGCGCCCGATGACCCCGGCGGACACCAAGCGTACCCTGTACTCCATGCTCTCCAACGCCCAGCGTGAGGCCTTTGAGCGCAACCAGGAAATGGACGTCTCGTTTATGATCAGCGGCCTGGCCCGCTTCCGTGTCAACATCTTTCTGGAGCAGGGGCACGTGGGCGCGGTGCTGCGCGTCATTCCGATCAATATTCCCAACGTCGAAAACCTGGGTCTGCCAGAGCAAATCAAAAAGTTCACCGAAGAACGCACCGGCCTGATTCTGGTGACAGGCCCCACCGGCTCCGGTAAAACCACCACCCTGGCGGGCATGATCGATTTTATCAACGCCAACAAAGACGTACACATTATCACGATTGAGGACCCGATCGAATTTGTGTACCGCAACAAGCGCAGTGTGATCACCCAGCGCGAGCTGATCAACGATACCTCCAACTTCCCCAACGCCATCAAATACGCCCTGCGTCAGGATCCCGACATCATCCTGGTCGGTGAGATGCGTGACCGCGACACGATTGAGTCGGCCCTCAAGGCCGCTGAAACCGGCCACCTGGTCTTAAGCACCCTGCACACCAACGACGCCGTACAGACCATCAACCGCGTCATCAACGCCTTCCCGCCCCATGAGCAGCAGACCGTACTCAAACAGCTGGCCGCCGTGCTGCGTGGTACCATTGCCCAGCGCCTGGCGGTCAAAAAAGACGGGGTGGGCCGTGTGCCCATCAACGAAATTCTGGTGGTCACCCCCACCGTGCGCGACCACATCTACAAACACGAGCTGGATGCCATTTACCAGTTGATCGCCAAGGGCGAGCAGGACGGCATGCAGACCATGAACCAGGCCCTGTTTGGCTATTACGAACAGGACGTGATCACTTTTGAAGAGGCTCTGCGCCTCTCAGACAACCACAACGAGCTGATGCAGTGGAAGCGCGGTGCCTTCCACGGCTCCGGCCGCTGAGAAAGCCAGCCGGTGCGGTGAGTGCAGTCACAGCCCCCAGCGCACCGGCAGAGGCATAATGATAGCAGCCACCCAACACAACACAATAAAGGTGAACTCCATGCAAATCCTCGCCCTCGACATTGAACGCGATCACGACAACAAACAGCTCTGCGGCACGCTGACTTACCGCAGCGAAGATCACCAGGGCCTGCTGCTCTGGACCGTTGACGCCCAGCCCCATCGCATTGACGTGCACTTTGTGCAGGGCGACAGTCCCGACTGGGACCTCTGGGTTGAGCAGCATCTGGCCATCCTCTCCGACAAACTGATTCTCGAAATTGCCCGCCACCGGGGCCTGCCAGCCCTCGAAAGCTCACACCCCGCTTTTGCTTTTGCGAGCTGACCCCACTCAAATTGAAACTTTTTTAAGCCCCCCTGCGTCTTAAACCCAAACGGCCGTGTGCAATCGCTGTACACGGCCTGATTTGATAGCTATCTTCACAGCGAGGAACATCCCATGAAAACCCCCAGTAAAACCCTGCTTGCCCCTCTGTTTGCCAGCCTGCTGGCCCTGAGCCTGAGTGCCTGTGGCCCCAACGCCCCCCAGCTGCAAAACAGCGCCGGCGAAAACCTGGAAGCCGACAGCAAAACCATTGAAGGCAGCGTCGACGGCACCGGCGTGGGCAGCAACACCAAAATGGCCCTCTATGGCGCCTTTATGAACGCTACCTCTGGCAACCGCATTGATGCCAGCAACAAAACCATTGATGAAGACACCACCCTGGCCACGGCTCCTGTGACCGACGGCGCCTATCGCTTTGCCCTGCCCAAAGCACCCCAGAAAGCCAATGCGGCCAATCTGCGTCTGTTTGTGTTCAACGATGCCAATGGCAATAACCTGTACGACGAAGGCGAACTGAAATCCGCTGAAGCCAATATTACCTGGCTGCCCGTGGTGGGTTACCAGGGCGCCAAAGATGCTGACGGCAATACGGTCATCTCTGGTCTGGACGGTTTTAAAGACTTTGATTTCCGCTTTAATGCCGACACCGCAACCAATGCCGTGGCCCCGGCGCCAGAAGCCTCCGCTACCCCTGCCACCAGCAGCAACTAAAGCAGCCGCCGCGCCCCCTGAAAACGCGTTTTGAAGTAGGGGGCGTCGAGGCTGTCATACGACACCGTGCGCCCGGTTCGGGGCGCATGGATAAACAGCTCTTCGCCGGCATAAATGCCGACATGATCAACGATACCGCCCGAAACCGAGAAAAACACCAGATCTCCGGGCGCCAGCTGCTCGCGTGACACCTGCTGCCCTTCAAGAAACTGATGATTGGCCTGGCGCTGCAGGCGCAGACCACGCTGGGCAAACACATACTGCACAAAACCAGAGCAGTCAAAACCTTCTTCAGGCGTGCTGCCGCCAAAGCGATAGGGCACCCCCAGATACTGCCGGGCCACTTCAAGCACACCGGCATCCGTTTGCTGCGCGCCCTGGGCCGGGCGGCCCGGCTCTGGCAGCGGAACTTTCCAGCCCGGAACAGACGGCGAAGACGCGGGCTGATCTGAACGACGCAGCGCTGGCCCCGCAGGTTCGGGCGCTCCAGCGGGCCCCCAGCGTTTACCATAAGTACCGGCGGGCACACCGGGCTGTGAGGCTGTTTTATCCCAGGGCTGGCTGGCCTGCTTTAACTGCACAGCACAAGCCGTCAGGCAGATATTCAGTGTCAGAATCATCCATATACGCATAAGCTGATTATGCCATAAAATCCGATCCAAAACTGTGATAAAAATATGCTAATCTACTAGCAGTAAGATCCAAAAGAAAAGAGCCTGCTGTGCCTCCTGTTTTCTGGTTAACCGTTTTGTTTGTACTGGCCAGCGGCCTCAGCGCCTATATTGGCAACAACTGGGGACGCAAACTGGGCAAGCGTAAGCTGTCTGTGTTTACGCTGCGCCCCAAACATACCAGCACCTTTTTAACCATTCTGCTGAGTATGTCCCTGTCTCTGGGCCTGCTGGGCAGCTGGCTGCTGCTTTCACCCCAGGCCCGCGAAGCCATGCTGTACCCACCTGAGCAGGCCCGGCCCCTGGCTGTGCCCGTGCAGCTGGCCGGCCAGCCCGCGCCCGACAGCGCCAGCCAGACAAGCGCCGCCACCCCAACAGCCCCGGTGCAGACGGCAGCACAGGCACCCGAGACTGTCAGCCGGCCTCAGACAGCCACTGCCAAGACAGCGGCGCCGCCAGCATCCCCCACCAGCTGGCCAGACCGGCGCGCGGCTGCCCCGCTGCCCCTGTCAGTACCTACAGCGCCAGCAACCCGCCAGAGCCGGCACGTCCAGACCAGTCCCAGCCCCGCGCTGGAACCGGCCCCTGTCCGCCCAGCACCGGCCAGACCCAGCGCACCTGAACGCGACGCCCGGCTGGCCCTGGCAGCCAGCGCCGCAAGCAGCGACCAGTCACCGGCAGAGCGCGCCACAGCGGTCACCCCACAAAACCAGCCCGCTGCGGCCGCACCCTCTCAAACACTGTTTGCCCTGCAAATCTACGGCGGCTTAAAGCCCGCCGAAAGCCAGCAGCTGCTGCAGGGCGTGCTTGACCTGACGCGCGACTACGCACAATTGATGCTGGCCTCAGCTGAAAATGCCCCGCTGCTGCAGGTTCAGAGCCAGGAGCTGGCGCAAAGTCAGAGCCGCCTGCAGCAGGCCGGCGTGTATCAGCTGCAGGTCAGCCTGCAAACCGGCTCCGACCAGCAGCGCATTCCCGTAAAACTGCAGCTGCAGGCACTGCCCGCAGCAGCCGACTTTGACCCTCACGAGCTGCTGGAGCTGGCCCGCATGGAAAACCCCGCCCCCTCTGGCAGCAGCCTGCACCAGGAACTGCACCTGGCCATGCAGAACCTGGCCGCTGAGCAACGGGATGCGGCACCCTCTGTTACAGGCACAAAAACGCTGGCGCGCGCTGCTGACGCAAGGCCACAACAGAGCGCCAGCCTGCCCTTTGAGATTATCAACCTGCGGCGTCAGGGCCAGACCCTGCAGGGGCAGATTATCATGGCTGGCAGCCTGCTAAATTTAACCGAAAATTAGCCATCTCAATACACGCTTTCAGCGCCGTTTCGGCTAGAATAAAGGTGTTCATTCTGAATAAATTTTTTTCGGAGAATTGTGTTTAACACCATGTCTGAAACATACGTTGCCAAAGCGGCATCCCATAAAGTGCGCAGCAAAAAACAGTTGCAGCATCTGGCCCTCAACATGCAAGATGCCAGCGAATCCGATTTGCTCGACGCTTATGAAGAAATGATGTACGAGGAGTCTTATGGCCAGCGGGTCGCGCGCAAGCAAAGCCGTTCGCGCCGCCGCGATATTTCAGATTTCTATTAAACCCCTTTTTTGAATCAGGGCCCGCATCACAGCAAGCGATGCGGGCCCGTGTTTTTCGCAGGCCAAAGATGCTGCGCCCGACAGCAGAAGTGTTACAATGCTGTGCATGAATACCCCTCCTGAAACCCTCCACAGCAAAGAACCCGTTTACCGCTTACAGCACAAAGGGCGTGAAGTCATTCTGATCGGCACGGCCCATATCTCCCAGGCCAGTGCCGATCTTGTGGCCGAGATGATTGAACGCGAACAGCCCGATACGGTCTGCGTTGAGCTCTGCCCCACCCGCTACAAAACCCTGATTGAGCCAGATGCCTGGAAGAACACCGATATTGTCGAAGTCATCCGCCAGAAACGCACCTTTGTGCTGATGCTGAACCTGATTCTCTCATCGATACAGCGCCGCATGGCCCGCGAGATGAACGTGCAGCCTGGCCTTGAAATGCGCGTGGCGATTGAGCGCGCAGAGGCTCAACAGGCCGAAGTGGCCACCATTGACCGCGAGGTGCGAACCACCTTGCAGCGAGTCTGGCGTTTAATGGGCTGGTGGACCAAAATGAAGCTGATGAATCAGCTCCTGATCTCCATTTTTGACAACGACAGCGAGAGCGTCTCAGAAGAGCAGATTGAAGCCCTCAAAGAAAAAGGGGCCCTTGAAATGCTGCTGGATGAAATGGGCACCCACCTGCCCGGCGTCAAACAGCGCCTGATTGACGAGCGGGATCTGTATATGGTGCAAAAAATCCGCGAAGCCCCCGGCCAGAAGCTGCTGGCCGTCGTGGGGGCAGGCCATGTGCCCGGCATGCTCAAAAACTGGGAAAAACCAGATATTTCGCTGACTGAGCTCGATAGCCTGCCGCCGGTATCGATCTGGAGCACCCTGCTGAAATGGCTGATTCCGCTGGTGATCATTGCGCTGATTGGCGCCGGGTTTTTGCAGGCCGATCCGGCCGAGGCCGTCGAAAAAGGCCTGCGGGGTCTGGTGGGCTGGTTTGTGGTCAACGGCGCCCTCAGCGGTCTGGGTGGTATCATTGCCGGAGCGCACCCTCTGACCACGCTGGTGGCGATTGTGGCCGCGCCCCTGACCTCACTCAACCCCCTGATCGGGGTGGGCTATGTGGCCGGGCTGGTCGAAGCCTGGCTGCGCAAGCCCCGCGTGCGTGACTTTGAGGAGCTGTCTGAAGCCATCATGAGCCTCAAAGGCTGGTGGCACAACAAAGTGACCCGCATTTTACTGGTGTTTTTTCTGACCAGCATTGGCAGCATGATCGGCACCTTTGTGGGCTATGGCTGGCTGATTGACAACTTAATGCGCTGAAGCGGCTATAATAAGCACAAGCCTGTATATCAAAGGAGATCCGCACGTGAGCCAAGCCCGCGACTATTATGGACTGGAACTTGAGATTCTTGAAAGCGATAAACTGAGTGCCCGCATTCAGAAGCTGCGCCACAAAGGCCAGCCACTGGAAAACATGGACGCCCTTGAGCGCAAAGCCGAAACCCTTTGCCAGCGCCTCAGCTACCTCGAAGACCCCCTGCGCCTGGTCGAAAAAGACGCGGCCCGCGAAGCCGTGATGCTGCGCAGTGAAAGTCCACAAAACACCCCGGAAGGCCTGCTGTATTATGAGCTGCTGCTGTCTGTCTCCGGCTGGAGTGAGCTGCAGCGGGTGCACTTCATCCGTCACACAAACGACAAAGAAGCCGCTGACTTTGTGCTCAGTGAACGCCTGCTGGAGCGGCTGGGCCAGGATTTTGAGCAATGGGATATTCAAGCAAAAAAACAGCTGATTTAACGATTTTTTATGTTTTAACATTGAATCAAACGCAGCTGAAATCCAATTTAGATCGCCAAACAGCGTTTAAAGCATAAAAAATTAGAAATAAAAACCTTTCAAGCAAAAAAGAACGCTTTTGCCGCCTTTTTGAGTGTTGTTATTTTGTCATAAATTGTTTATATTAAAGAAGATGTTCAGCCATAGCTATGCTATCGCTGACCTGACGCTGAAACAGTGCATTCTGCGATGCAGTGACTAAAAACTGGGCGCATTCAGAAAGGAGTGACGGCATGTTAATGCCAGAGATCGATTTTGAGGACGACAGCGATGAGATGGTCTACGTCAGACGCATGGGCATTTCCGTGCTGAATAACCCCCAAAAACACCGCAAAGACCCCAAATTTAAGCAGGATCGCAATTTTCCTGCCCACAAGAAAAATCAGCCCCGCCGCCGCAAAAACCGCCGCTGACCGCCTGATTTCTCTTTACCGGCCCCGGTCTGTCGACCGGGGCTGCTGCATGCAGACGGGTGTTAAGGGCCCGCCAGCCGGGGAATCTGCATCGCCACACAGTGCCAGGCCCCACCGTCACGGATCAGGTTATCGGCCACGATCCAGGTCACCGCATAACCTGCCTCAGCATAAATCCGCTCCACTTCCGCTTCGTCCAGCTCATTCTGCAGGCGCTCACCCCAGCGGGGCGGTCCTGACGTGCCCCGCCGGTAACGGGGCACAATGGCCACATCGTTCAGCAAGAGCGAGTTGGTGTAGGTGCGAAAGGTATCCACCCCCCGGTAAACCCCCGGCGTGGGCATGGGCAAACGCACAATCTTCACGTCTGGTGCCTGCTCCTGTAAAATCCGGGCCAGACTGTTGGGCACGGGCTGACCACTGGCATCCAGCCCCGTGGCCTGTATTTCCAGAAAAGCCTGCAAATCGCTGTAGACGGCCTGCTGCTCTGGCGGCACCTGCACCAGACTGCTGTCTGAAATCTGGCCCACCACCACCGTTTCAGCATTTAAAAACTTGGCCCAGATATCAATATGGCCCGTGCTTTCGTGGGGCATGCGCGGCACCATCCAGAAACGCTGGGTAAGACGGGCTTCAAGCGCTGCCGTCAGGCTTTGGGGCTGCACCTCAGGATCGCGCTGGCGCGCCCGCAGCAGGACCTCTTCGGTCATAAAACAATCGCTGTCGGTACACATCAGGTTGCCCCCCTCCATTTCGACATCCACCGCCAGGCGCTCATAATGCAGGCGGGGAAAAAGGTCCAGCCCCAGCGCGGGTGCGGTCTGATTTAAAAAAGTGGTCAGGGCGGCCGGGGCGGCATCGTCAATCTGGCGCTCAGGATAATACTGCAGGTCCAGGAGGCCAATGCGTCCTGGATCCTGGGCGGCATAAGAAAAAATCGGGGCCCAGTCGCGGGCCCAGACCGTTTCGGTGGCCACAGGCACCGGCTTCAGTCGGGCCATATCTGTACCACTGACGCCAAAGCGCTGGGCCAGTCTGCCACGGGTGCGCTGCAGATGGCTGACATCGGTGGTCAGCATCCAGACTTCGGTATTGTGCTGCAGTACGGCTTGCAGCAGCTGCCGGCCATTGGGAAAGCTGGCCAGGTGTTCTGACATCAGAATGCCATCCACTGGCAGGTATTCCGGTGGCAGGGTGTAATCGGTATGGGACAGGCTCATTGACATACTCCCCTCCCTAAAGGAAGGGGATTCTCAAGCTACGCTTACCCCAAT
>JACYMC010000249.1 GCA_015272195.1 Candidatus Sericytochromatia bacterium | reverse complement strand
ATCTCCTATGAGATGGTGGCTGGCTTATGCGCCTCTTGAAATTCCGAAACTACAGCTAAAAGACACATGCTCCAGACCGTCAGCCAGGGTCAGGCTGTGCGCTCCCGGCAGGGCTGCTGCGAGCGACACACTCTGGCTTGCTGGAATCAGGGGATCATGCTGGCCGTGAATCAGATGCACGCGGGCACGCAGTGGGTTGAGATTTTGCTGCTTTAGATCCAGCGCCTGCAGGTCAGCCTGTACATCAGCAGGCAAACGCTGCAGTAAAGCCGGAACCGCTTCGGGTTCCGGTTGCTGCATCAGGGCCAGCAGGGCCTTTGCAGAGTCACTCTGCAGCTCAGGCAGAGCAGCTTCTGCCTCAGGAACGCTGAGTTTTTGCTGCGCCAGCTCCCGGAGGGCCTGCACATCAGGGGGATGGGAAATGCGTTAGGCATTGCTGGCCAGGAAGGCCCATTTGCCATAGTTATCGGGCTCACGGTAGACCCACTGGCCCTGGGTATTACGATAATAGCCGCTGGTAAAATAGGTGATCACCGCTTCCAGGTCATAATATGCCCCCAGGGTCAGCACAAAGCGCACACGCTGGCGGATTTCGGGGCGGGTGGCCGCCAGCAGGGCCGGCCCCGACAGATACGAAATCGCCGCCATACCCGCCCGGCCTGCTGGAGCTCAGTCACTGCGGCTGTGTAGATACGCAAAGCTGTCGGCCCCCCCCCTGTACATCCGCCGGGTGCAACTGCAGCGCGCGCACATTGACCAGATCGGGAATCAGTACAGCAAAGCCGGCACGGGACAGGGTCTGGGCAAAAGCCACCAGACGGGCATCATTAGCACCCGCCGTGGTGGCTCCAGGCAAGAGCAGCAGGCCCGCCTGGATTTTTTCAGCAGGCAGATAGAGCTCTGCCCGGTAATCCTGCTCGTTCTGACGAAAGGCAATTTGCTGCTGTAAGGGATCAGACGTCTGCGACTTTAACTCAGAGGGTCCGCTGCCGGCCACCAGATCATCCAATACCAGCCGGGTTTCGTCAGCGGGCCAGCACATGACCTGGCACCAGCGTCCGCAGCCGCTGAGCAAAAGACAGAAGCCCAGCCCCAGAAGCAGACGCCGCAAAGAATCAGGCCCGCAGGGTTTTCAGCGCCCCGTGCCAGCGCTGCAGTTCTTTGACCAGGTTGGCAGCCGCCTGAATCTGGATGTCGTTGGCCTCAAAGGTCTGCGCATCTGTTAAATGCTTGGCAAAGAAAGGAATGGTCACGGCTTCAACCAGCGGCACCACTTTCAACGCACCCAGAATCTGCTTGGTCATCTCAACGGAGCGGGTGCCGCCTGAAATGCCACCATAGCTGACAAAGCCGGCAGGCTTGTAGTTCCACTCTTTGTAGAGATAGTTGAGCGCGTTGTTCAGCGCAGGCGGCGTGCCAAAATTATACTCAGGGGTCACAAAAACAAAGGCATCCAACGCAGCGACCTGATCGCTCCAGGCTTTGGTATGGGCATGCTCATACTGCTGCAGGCGGGGATGGCCGCTTTCGTCCAGCAAAGGCAGATTGACGTCAGCCAGCTCAATCAGACTGGCTTCAACCCCGCTGTGCTGGCGGGCCTGCTCGTAAAACCACTGGCCCAGAATAGATCCTTTGCGCTCGGGACGGGTACTGGCAATAATAATTCCTAACTTCATGAACAATTCCTTTTCATATCAAATAAAAGTTTAAACATCTATTTTGAGTTTAGCATGAGACGCAGCCAGAGGGAAGCGTCCCATCACCGTACCGCCCATACGGCGGGTCAGCCAGCGCTGTTTCAGAATCAGGCGCTGCAGCCAGCGCAGCTCACGGCCATAATCCGGGTGCAGGCGCAACTGGGCCGGCAGGCTGAGATCTTCGCCCTGCTCCAGGCCCAGCGTCTGACAGACCCGCGAAAGATCTGCCGCACCCCAGTGCACCGGCGCATCCAGCGCTTCACCAAAAGCCTGGGCCGCCTTAAAATTCAGGCGGCCCAGCACGTCAAAGACAATCACTGCACCCGGCAGGGCCTCAGCCAGTCGCCTGAACAGCGCTTCGACTTCAGCCCAGGATAAAAACATCAGCAGACCTTCTGCCAGCAGCAGGATCTGGCTCGGATCATGGGCTTTCAGATGCGCCAGCCAATCCGGCTCCAGGACTGAATAGGCCAGAACCCAGTGCCGGGGATCCGGCGGCTCTCTAAGACTCAGGCGCAGCTCCATCAGGGGCGGAATATCCAGCTCATACCACTGGCCATGGCGCGGCTGCAAACGGCTGAATCGGGTTGAAAAGCCAGCCCCCAGCTCCACCAGAACAGGTGCCGAACAGTGATGAAAGTGCGCCCGCACGGCCTGGTCCAGAATCAGGGTACGCAGAGCAATGGACTGCTGCAGGGTCGGTGTATACCAGGCGTCCAGCTCAGGGCTCGAAAAGCCCGCCAGACGCTCGTACCATGACTGAGCCAGGGCATCCTGAAACAAGCCACCTGAACGCCCGGACTCTTCAGCGCGGGCCCGCAGGCCCCAGAGTGCCGTACCGGGAACGCCGTGAAGCACCGCTTCAGTCAGCCAGATTCAGATGCGAAGCCGCGAGCACTTTGACCGCATCCTGGGCCGAAAAGATACCGCGCACGAGGTCTCCCCGTGCCACCACCACCCGGCGGATATTGTGCTGCATCATCACTTCGCAGGCTTCACGCACCGAGGTTTCGGGTTTTACGGTGATCACGTTTTTTTTCATATAATGGCGCACCGGCTCATCCAGAATCGCCAGGGCTTTTTGCTCCAGCACCTTGCCCCCCTGATCGGCATAGGTCGACACCGAACGCTTGCTGAACATCTGGTGAATAATATCACTGAGGGTCACAATCCCAATCAGCGCCCGGTTGGTATTGACCACCGGCACCCCGCTGATGCCCCGGCGGTTGCAGATGCTGGCGACCTGCTCAATGGTCGTAGACTCCAGCACGCAAACCACCTTGCGCTGCATCACGTCTTTGACCTGCAGGGTCTGCATTTCATCCAGCGCAGGCGCCTCAACAGGCTCATCCGGCTCATCCGGCGTTTCATAGGCTTTGAGGTGCTCATCGGGTATCGGGTCATTAACCAGGGCCAGGTAACGCTGCAAGCCCAGCACCATGGGATCCGTATCGTGTTCAATATTCACCATATCCTGTTCATACGTCCTCTGAAATTGTTGGTCGCGGTAAGCCTTACGGGCCTGACTGGCGGCCCGGCGGCCCTGGGGTGTGAGGGTTTCAGAGCGCACACCCGCTCCTATCTGCTGTGCCGTGGCGCTGGCCTGCTCCAGGGACAGCCGGCGGTCGCGCAGGCGCTCGCTGAAGGCCCGCCACTGATCCAGCGGATCCACTTTGCCAATCACGCCATTGATGGCCGCCACCCGTCCCACCGTTGAAATACTATAATCTACGGGTTTGATGGCCGGCTCGTCTTTGGCCTCATGCTGGAACACCGGATAGGCTTCTTCGCGGCTATAGGTGCCCACAATATTTTTTTCGATCATAAAGGGCCTCGCTTCCTGCAGCTCTGCCCCATTATACTATGCATGGCTCAATGGCGCCGAAGGGCACGCAAAGCCGTTACGGCCTCATCGCTACGCCAGCGGCTCATATCGTCCAGCAAGTCCATCATGCGCTGACGATAGGCCGCCGGAATACGGCCTGTTTTGCTTTTAACACTGCTGTGGGTCAAAGCATATCCCAGAACATCGTCGGCACGGGTATAATTGCTCACAGAGGCCAGTTCGCGCAAAATCTCGTTGACATTGGCCCAGTTACCGGTGTCGATGGCATTGTCAATCACCCAGGCCGTGAGGTTGCCCAGCTGGCGGTCACTGTCCAGCTCTGCGGCCACCTGCCCCATGTCCAGCCGGCTCATCAGCTGGGTAAACTGGTCGGGCGAGGTATGCCGTATCAGCTCATACATCGTTTTTTGCTCAGCGCCACTGGTCCAGCCCGACATCAGGTCCTGCACCAGGGTACGTACCGTCGCCGCTGGCACCTTTTGCAGCAGCTTGTGGTTCTGTGTGTGCTCTGAACTCAGAAAGTGATCGAGTGCGGTACTGCGGTGCGCTTTGGAAAGCACCCGTGCAAAGGCGTCAAACTTGGGGCCGGTGCGCCCGCTGGCATCGGCTTCGCTTTTGGCTATCCAGGCCAGTACTTTGCCGGCCTGGCTGTCGTTTTCGAGGCGCTGGGCCAGCTTACCTGTATCTATACGGGCCAGTAGCGCATCAAAATCACGGCCAAAAGGCACATCGCGCAGAATATCGTAAATCAGCTGCTGAATCTGGCTGCGGTTAATGCCTTTATTGAGCAGCTCCTGCAGAATCTCTGCCTTGGTCTCGGTGTCACCGGATTTGGCGCGCTCACGCAAACGGCCGATCGCTTCAGCATCACCGCTCCAGAGATTGCTCAGCAGCCCTGTGACACCGTCACGGGCATAGCCATTCAACCCTTCCTGAATCAGCTGTTCATTGCGGTTGGCAAAGTTTTCCTGCAGGCGTGATCCGGCCTGCATCAGCTCAGAAGCCTTCTGGGCGGCCCAGCCACCCAGACCATCACTGCCATTGGGAATAACAATATCGCCGGCCTGACGCACCTGACCGTCAGGGGCCACAATCTCACGGGTTTCATCACTGGGCACCATGGCCACCAGCAGGCGATTCATGCCTGTATCCACTTCACGGTTTTCGGTGACAGAGAGCTTCAGATGGGACCAGACGTCCAGAAAATCCTGTTCATTGACCCGCTGCACGCGGCCGTGGGGATTGGCAATGACCAGCTGCAGCTCTGGCTCCTCGGTATCGGGGTGCGGGGCGTATTCGTAACCGATCACATTCACCCAGTGCAGCGAAGCCCCATCTGGATCAGCGTTACGGGGTCGTTCCCCGCCGCTTTTAAAGTTCCAGTCCGTCAGCACCATTACCGGCACACCCTGATCCAGATAGCTTTTGATCTGGCCAATGCTGGCGTCGTTCTGCATCCCGGCCCGAAAGCCCCGGTTATTGGCATAGTTCACAATATCACGCGGGGCCGTAAAGCCATCCAGTTCTATCAGCTGGGTCAGCTGGGCAAATGCAGAGGTTTCCTGACTGTTGGCACGGATATAATTGTCGATGGTGGGCACGGCGTTTTCAAGGGTATGCCCCTGATAATAATTCATCAGCATGGAGAGTGAGGTGGTGCCACAGGAGTTACCCTCCTGCTCCTGGATTGACATGACCCCCGGCTCAATGGCCCGCACCCGGTCCAGATTGCGGGAAGGGTAAACCGTGCGTGAATTATGGGGGATAATGGTCTGAAAGTTATCTTTGGCCGCAGTAAGGGCTTCACTGGCCACAAAAAGACCGTCTTCACTCTTGCTGAAGAGGGCCACGGCAGAGCGCGCTGAAGCCATTTGCCCCAGGGCCTTGATGGTGGTGCGGTCAAAGTCAGCCGCATGGGCTGTTAGTGCCAGCGTTTTGAGTTCATCATCACTCAGATAACCGTCTTTATCTGCATTCACCGTCGCCAAAAGCTCTGCAGCGGTTAATTTACCATCCTGATTGGCATCAGCCTCTTCCAGAAAAGCCTGCTGGACGTCTTCATTGGCAACTATGTTCAGGATCTCACTGCGCAAGCGCTCTGTCTGGTCTTTGGTCCGGTTCCATTGAGAGCTGATATTCTGGCCGAGTTCTTTAAAATTGGGCATAAAGCGGGCTCCTTGATCGCTGCTGTAATACCCTTATCGCAACCGGAGCCCAAAACCTGCCCACTGCGGGGCAGGTTTAAAGCAGGCTTAAAAAAGCCAGTTAATCGGTCTTAAGATGGGAACAAAGTCAGCGGCCCGATCGCCCCAGGTGACCTGGCCATCGGTACTGTGCTCTTGACATACTCCCCTCCCTAAAGGAAGGGGATTCTCAAGCTACGCTTACCCCA
>JACYMC010000058.1 GCA_015272195.1 Candidatus Sericytochromatia bacterium | reverse complement strand
TGTAGCCACCGTCAGACTTATAGCGATGCTTGACCAGGCAGAATTTGCCGACAGAATGTTTTTCAAGCACGATTTCATCGAGGATAAAATAGCCGCTTTGCAAAGACAACAGCTGGTTTGCAGTAGCTGTAAGCAATTCCTGCGGATTCCAGGCTTTGTGAAAAAAGGCTATCAGTGAACGGTAGTCTGAAATTTTCAGTTGTTGCGCCATCGATTTGAGACTGGAACCCTTGATAGCGCGCAAAAAACAAGATAAAATCTGATGTAATGTCATATATGCCCCTCTCAAATGTTTCTTAGGGGCTATTTTATTGACTTTCAGCACTCATGAAAAGATGAGCTATGGCTACAGCCGTGCTGAGTTTTTACAGCTGACAGTGCGTGATATCCGACCTGAAGCAGATCGGCTTTTATTTGATGGGGTGCTGGAGTGCACCCGTCGCCAGCAGATAGCCGAACCGGGTATTTTCAGGCACCAAAAAAAGAATGGCGAGATGATTCAGGTGGAGCTGAAGGTCAAGCCCGTAAAATATCAGGATGTCGAAGCCATGCTGGTGCTGGCCAATGATGTTACCACTCAGCTGCAGTATATTCAAACCATTGAAACTCAGAATGCTGCTTTTAAAGACATCACCTGGATGCAGTCACATGTTGTCAGGACCCCGCTGGCCCGTCTGATGGGCCTGGTGGAGCTGCTGGACATTGATGAGAACCCTGACGAGCAGAAAGAGCTGTTTGTGGGAATCCAGGCGTCAGCCCAGGAGCTTGACAGTGTGATTCACAGCATTGTACGCAAAGCTGAGAGCACCCAGTTGAGCGCGTTACCATTCACAAATACCGGCCAGCCGCCCCTGGCTTAAAGATCGGCTTTGGTCCAGACCGTGCGAATGCCATCTTCTGTTTCTTCTACAAAACGGGTTTCGCTCAGCTCGAGCACTTTATTGGTGGTATTGCCATATTCAGCGTAATACGTGATGGTGTTGTCGTCCAGCTGAAAGTAAGCTCCCTCTTCGTTGCCGTCACTGTAGTACTTCTGTACATCAAAGACCAGCCAGGGCTCAAAGCCTGTGTCTGGATCGGCTGTGGTGACCCAGCGACCGATTAACAGGCTGACGGGGGCTGGTGCTTCGCTGGCGGCTGCCGGGACAGTGCTGGCAGCAGGCGAAGCAGCCGGTGTCTGTACCTGTGTATCCTGATTTTCCCTCGCTGGCTCACAGGCGGTGATGATAAAGAAAGCGGAAGACAAAAGCAAAGACTTGAACACAACAAGATCCTATCTTTATTTCAAAAATTAAGCCCAGTCTAGCAAACGTGCCGGCTCAGCCACAAGGCAGTTTCAGGGTCTGACGGCTTTCGCTATACTGAACACAATGGCTTTCAGGAGGTGTTTATGCCTGCTCCCCCCAATCTTTGCTCTGTCTGCAACCGGCGCCTGGGCCCCCAGGCCATGCGTGTGGCGGGCATGGCCTTTCATCTCCAGTGCTATCTCTGTGCAGCCTGCGGCAAAACCCTTGATAAAAGCGTGTATCCCAAAGCCGGCAAGCTTTATCACGAAAGCTGCTACCAGCAGCGATTTCTGCCGCGCTGCGGCCACTGCCGGCAGGTGATTACCGCGGCTTATAACAAAGATGCCCAGGGCCGTTATCATCCGGAATGCTATACGCAGCTGCACCAGCTTTTTTGCAGTCTCTGCAGCACAGAAATCCAGGGCAGTTATCTCTATGATCACTGGGGCAATAAAGCCCACAGTGAACACCAGGGCCAGCCCACGGGCCAGTGCCATGTCTGCGCCCGGCTGGTTGCCAGCGGGCTGGCCGAAAGCCGTCAGCTCAGTGATGGCCGTCTGCTCTGTCAGCCCTGTGCGCAATCTGAGGTGCAGGATTTTCAGGCCATTCAGGCCGCCAAACTGGCGGTAATTGCCCGCTTGCAGGCCGTGGGTTTTGAATATATCCCTGACTATGTCAAAGCCAGTCTTTCTGAGGATCAGCAATTGCTCAATCAGCGCATGCGCAGTTCTCCGACGGCCAATATTCATGGTCTGACCCGTACCGTCGAGCGTCAGATTCCCGGTTATGGCCTGATTCTGGAACACCAGATTCAGATTATCAGTGGTCTGCCACGGATTGCTTTTATGGGGGTCATGGCCCATGAGTTGCTGCACGTCTGGATTCACGAAAACCAGCTGCGACACCTCAGCCACGCCCAGGTCGAAGGCTTCTGTAACCTGGGTTCGGCCCTGATACTGCAGCAGGCCCCGTCTGAGGACCAGGCCCTGGCAGGGGTTTTGCTGCGCCGCATGGCTGAGGATACGGACCTGGCCTATGGTGACGGCTACCGTCAGCTGGCCTGGCATCTGCAGCAGCTGGGCTGGCCTGCTTTGCTGGCCGCTCTGAGAGATCCCCACTATGTCTGGCCAGAAGTGCCCGCTGAAGTGACACGCGCCCGTGAACGCGAAATGCCCAGCTCACCCACGGCCCGCGCAGCAGAGACAAAGACAGGCACCTTTTCTGCCCAGGAGCGGCTGCAGGCCCTGAAACAAAAATATCAGCAGGCCGCTGGCCCTGCTGCATCTGTGCGCCCAGCTTCAGCGGAGCCCTCTGACAAAGCCCCTGCGCCCGCTGCTGAAACCGAAAGTGAAGCTGCGCGTAAGGTGCGCGAACGCTTTGCCCAGAAAGCCCGCCCAAACCCCAAAGGTCCCCAAGGCCCCAGGCTGGGCAAGCTCAAAAAGAAAAAATGAGGCTGCTGTGGGTCTGGCTGGGGCTGTTGCTGTGCTGCAGCTTCAGTCTGCCGGCTGCAGCTGCTGACACGCTGCAGCCGGCGCTTGAGCCATTGGTCAGGGATTTTTTAAAAGCGCCGGGTGTGCACAGTCCGGGGCTGCAGGTGGGGCTGGTGATGCCCGGCAAGCGTGCCCTGTACAGCTGGGGGCATATCGATCGCCACACGGCACAGGCACCCCGGCCTGAGCACATCTATGAAATTGCGTCTCTGAGCAAGCCCATCACGGCCATTCTGGTGGCTGATGCCGTACAGCGCCGGGAAATTGCGCTGGATTCAGCGATCATGCCCTGCCAGCCAGAAGAGCATAGCACCTGGTGCTACCGGAGGCAGGGCATCAGCTGGCGTGACCTGCTGACCCATCACAGTGGGCTGCCGGCTCTGCCAGACAATCTGAATGCTGATTTGCCACAGCCCCTCAGGCAATACACCCCGGAGCAGCTGAGCGATTTTCTGCGCCGTTTTCGGCGCACAGTTCCCTCAGGCAAGGGCTTTGCCTACAGCAATCTGGGCTACAGCCTGCTGGGCCAGGCCTTGGCTCACAAAGCCGGACTCAGCTTTGATGCGCTGGTCAGACGCCGCTTCAGCTGACCGATACAGGGGGCTATCTGCAGACACAGCAGCGTCTGCGTCTGTTGCACGGCTATATTGGCCGCCAGCCCGTGCCCTATATTGCTGATGCTGGTGGTCTCACCCCTTCAGGGGGTGTCAATGCCAGTGCGCAGGACCTGCTGCACTGGCTCGAAGCGCTGCTGGATCTGCGCTCCACCCCTTTGCGTGATGCCCTGCAGCTGAGCCTTCAGCTGACGGGCCGCCCAGGCGCGCCTTTTTGCCAGCTGAGTCTGGGCTGGCAGTATTTTGAGCCCCGGCACTGGTACTGGCACAGCGGCTCAGCGGTCGGCTTCAAAAGTTTTATGGGCTTCAGCCGCCGGCATCAGCTGGGCGTGGTGATTCTGGCCAATGCCCGGATTCAGGGCTTTAAAATGGAGCCCCTGGGCATGCAGATACTGGCGCTGCTCGAAAGCCGTCAGCAACAGCTCAGCACAAAAGCTTCAGCACCTTAAGGCCACGCTCCGGCTCCCCCCGCAACGCCCAGGCCCAGGCCGCCTGACAACGCAGCGTTACCGCCTGGGCGGGCAGCGCGTCGGCCAGTTTATTATCCGCGTTCTGAAGCCATTCTGTTAAGGCAGCCTGCGCAGAGCCTGCAGCTGGCGCATGCGGATCATCCAGATCAGTTTTTTGACACCGGCGATCAGATGCAGGCAGAAGGTGAGGCCCTGCGCATCATTCCGGCCCTCAAACGCCAGGCCCCAGGCATCAAAGCCGAACTGGCACAATGGACGCCTCAGGACTGGCAGCGCCGCACGGGCTATTTGCGTCCCAGCGACACCCATCTGGCCATTCAGTTGCGCGAAGGGGTGCCTTCATTGCAGGCCGCCGAATACAGCCATTACCGCTATGCCGAGCGGTTTGGCTTCAGCTGGCTTCAGAAGCCGGACTGGTCTGCGCTCAACGCCTAAAAGGCGCAGATAAGGTGCTCTCAGCTCAGGCTCAGGGTCTCCCAGCCAATGATATTACGTTCCTGCTTACTGAAGGTAATGCCAATCAAGGTGATACCCACCCCCGGCGCGCGGTATTTATCGGCATAGCCTTTGGCCGGCAGCTGCTGCAGGGCTGGGCTGTGGGCGGCAGGAGCTGGTGTGGTGGATTCCGTCGGGCTGCCTTCGGTGGCGTCCTTTAGCACTGGCTGGCTCGCGTTGCTTGCTTCAGCGGCCTGTGCTGACTGGCCCGGCAGCGCCGTGCCTGCAATTACCTTAAACTCAAACAGATAGACGTGATTCTGGTAGCGCAGTGCCAGATCAATGCGCCCTTTGTTTGTGGCATCTTCTACCCGTGTATCCAGCCCCAGAGCCGCCAATTGACTGTAAAATACACTGGCGTAATAGCCTTCATACTCAGCCAGCGGATTGTTTCTGTACCAATCGTGCGGGATCGAAGCAAACAAAGCATAAAAACTGTCGCGCAAATGCGCAAGATTGTGTTGCATCAGCGCGGCTTCTGTCTGAGAGCGGGCCGTGTAGGCCGCATGAAAGTCTGCGCCATAGGCTGGTAGCAGCACTTCATTTAATGCTGCCTCCACCTCAAGGTTGGGGTAGCCCAGGGTATAGTTCCAGCGGCCTGGACGCGTTTCGGCGATCTGATGAAAGGTCAGATAACCTGTTTGCCACAACAGGGCTTCGGGGCGAATATTGCCCACATCAAAGGTAGAGAGCAGGGTCTGACTGGTCTGCAAGTGCGCCAGGTCGGGGGTAAACCAGTGGTGGCTGGCCAGAAAGTCCACCAGAAAAGTAGGTGTGCCGGTTTCAAACCAATGGGGCCGCAGCTGCCCCGTATCACAATACAGCAGCAGATCAAAAGGATTATACACCGCTTCGCCGTCCCAGTTGTAGCCGTTATACCAGTCCCGCAGGATCTGGCGATCTACATTGTGAAGCTCAGGGGCAAAGACTGTATCAAGGTCTGTTTCGGTATAGCCACAGAGAGCCGAAAAGCGCTTGTCAATCGTAATGTCTTTTAAATGATTGAGCCCCGAAAACAGGTTGACTTTTGAGAATTTGCTCACCCCGGTTAAAAACACAAACTTCAGGTGGGCATCGCTTTCTTTGAGCACCGAGTAGAGATTGCGCAGCCCGTCGCGCATTTCGAGGGCCACTTCGGGGGTCTGTAAATTGTCGAGAATCGGCTTGTCGTATTCATCGATCAGCACCACCACCCGCTGGCCCGTTGCCTGATGCAGATTGCGTATCAGGTTCTGAAAGCGAAAGGCTGTGTCTGTGTGGGCAGGCGCCAAGCCAAAGCGCTGCTCATGGGCCGTCAGCTGGTTGAGGATCGAGGTATCCAGCCGCTCAGGGCTTTTGAGCACCCCGCCCCCAAAACTCAGGCGAATTATAGTGCTCCCCAGTGTCAAGACAGCAAATCATGCAACTTTAACTCCCTGGTCTGAAGGCTCTGCAAAGTACACTTGATCTGGGGTCAAATTGTTTAATGCCTGGTGGTACCTCCTCTGATTGTAAAACGTCACATAACTCTTCACACCTGCTTTTAAAGCCAATACATGCTCGTATTGCTTCAAGTAAATATCCTCGTATTTGAGGCTTCTGAACCATCGTTCAATAAAGACATTATCAAGGCAGCGTCCTTTGCCATCCAT
>JACYMC010000078.1 GCA_015272195.1 Candidatus Sericytochromatia bacterium | reverse complement strand
GAATATGGCCATTTTTGACAGTATTGGCCGATTGGCAACTTGGACAAAGGAACATGGGACACCTCTTGATTTTCCCAATCATAACCCATCATGACTTCCAAGGCACTACCTCTGCGTGATATACAGAACTGGGATATTGCAATATTCCGTCAGATCGCCGGGGCGCTGCGGGGCAGAAGATTTTCGCAATCGGGTTTGTGCCGACCGGGCAAAGCTTGTGGTATACTATGCTTCACACAGGTTAAAACCCTCATTTTCAAGCGCCCGACTTCAGCCTGGCTTTATCCGACGGCTGAATCTCCCCACAGCATATTCTGGTGAACAGGCCCTGAAAGCAATCGGTAGCCTGTGATTCTGACGATGCAGAGAGGAGGTGAAAGCACATGGCAATGGAAGTTGAAGTTGAAGAAGGCAAAGTTGATGCCGCGATTAAGACCCTCAAAAAGAAACTGAATCGCGCCGGCGTCTTCCGCAAGATCAAAGAAAAGCGCTTTTATGAACCTCCCAGCGCTAAAAAACAGCGCAAACGCAAAGAAGTTCTGCGTCGCGCCAAGAAGAAGCTGAAAAAACAACAGCGCAAATATTAATCTGTCTGTGCAAACAGGCAGTTCCGGCAAAACACGGATTGTGGTAAAGATGCGATGGATACGCTGAATCGCCCTGAAGGCCCCAATGGCTGGGTAACCATCCAGGATGGCACCATTGAGGTCGGCGACCCTCTCGAGGGAGGAGAGCCGGCCATCATCACGGCTGATGACTCGGTGCTTGTCTATGTCGATGACACTCTGATCGCTGAACCTGCCCCCGTGTTTTCCGGAACGGACATTCGTATTCAGCTGCCTTTTCGGGTTCTGCCTGAATACGAATGCCATTTCACCGTTAGTCCCGACCATCTGCAGGTACATTTGTTAATCGACCTGCGGCAGGCGGGTTCTTTTTTTAAGCTGCCCGAAGTGGCGCCTACCCACCAGCTCTGCATTCAGACCCTCACCGAAGAAGCGCCCCTGGGCGACTTTGCCGAAGACATCCGCACCCATATTCTGGCCGAGCTGCAGAGCCAGGGCATTGTTGAGGGCCTGCTGCCCGAAGGCATTCAGGCCGCCATTCAGTCCCCCAACACCACCCAGCTGATTGCCCGTGGCCGGCCTGCGCAGCCGGCGCAGAACCGCCTGCAGTTTCACTTTGCCGTGCCCGCACCTGATGGGCAGCAGGCCCAGGGCTTTGCCCTGCCCTTCCCCGTGCTCAAAAAGTGCAAGGCGGGTGAGGTGCTTGTGCAGCGTGAGCAGTTGCCTGGCCAGCCAGGCCTGACGGTCTACGGCCAGCCCCTGACGCCGGCGGCGGCCGCGCCGGTGCTGCTCAAGGCGGCTGACGGTACGGTCAGAATCACGCCCGACGACAAGCAGGCCCTGGCCCGCATTGAGGGCGTGCCCTCTTTTACGGGGCATGAGGTCAAAGTGGCCTCGCTGGATCAGCGCTTTGAAGATCTGCCCGGCGGCCCCGGTGCCCTTTACGACATTCCTGGCGCACTGCAGGTCAGCGGCGGGATTCAGGAGCAGACCCGTCTCTGGGTGGCCCAGCATATGGAGCTGGCCGGCGATATTTCACACGCCCAGGTCGAAGTGGGCGAGCACGCCATTGTGCACGGCAGCATTTTGCGTTCGCGCCTGATTGCCGGGGGCGACAAAGCGGCCTGTATGCGCCTGCTGGCGCCGGTGACCCAGCTTTATGGCCAGCTGGAGCAGGTGCTGCAGAGCCTGCATCAGATTCAGCACAGTGTGCCCAAAGAGCGCCAGCCCGATCAAAAGACCCTGATCATTCGCATTGTCAAAACCCAGTTTTCGGGCCTGATGCAGGAAGTCAACGCCCTCTGGGAGCTGAACCAGTCGCTCAAACAATTGCACCCGCGCCGCACCATGGTGCTCAAGGTGGTCATGTCGAACCTGCTGAACATGGCCGAGCGCCAGCTCAATGAGCACATCTTTGTCGACTGGCTCGACAAGCTGCGGGCCTTTTTGCTGGATCTGCAAGCCCACGCGCCCCTGGGCAGCCATATCTATTTCAGCTACGCCCAGGGGGCTGACCTGACCAGCTCCGGGCATATCTTTGTGCTGGGTGAGGGCTGTTACCACTCCCAGCTGCAGGCCCAGGGCGATATTGTCTTTTGTGGTCAGCCCGGCTACTGTCGCGAGAGCAGTCTTAAACTCGGCGGCCAGTTGATTGTCCCCGAACTCGGCAGCCCCAACGGCACGCGCTTAAAGGTCCAGCTCACGCTGGAGGGTGAAGTGCGCGTGCAGCAGCTGCACCCCGGCGTGGAGCTGGCCTTTGGCGAGCGCTACACACACCACGTGCTGGAGCCGCTGCAGCAGCAGCGCATTTTTGTGGCCGAGGGCCAGATCTGTTTTGAGCCCCTGCGCACGGCGGCATGAAAAAAGCCACACGCAGGTGTGGCTTGGGCTTGTCTTTGTTGACAGCGCGCGCGGCTCAGCTGGCGCGGTAGTCGAGAATCGGCGCGCTGGGCAGGCCGGGCAGAGGCTGGTCAAGATCCACGCCCGTGCATTCTTTGACACCGTCTTTTAAGAAGCGGGAGGCTGCATCCTGGGATGTGGCAAAGGTCTGAAACATTTTCAGGGGATCTTCGCACTCCAGATAGACCAGCAAAAAATCACCCATCGGGGTCTGCTGAATGTGCCAGCTTTCGATCGGAACGCTCAGGGCCTTCTGAGAGGCGTCAAAGCCGGCGGCGTGCTCGCCGCTGAGGCCGGCCCCGATGGCCTGCATGCGCTCGGTTTTGCCGGGCAGAATGGGGAACATGGCTGCAAATACGGTCATGGTTTAGCTCCTTTAAGCTGTGTCGTCATCCGCTTCAACCGGCGTCTTCAGGGGCAGGCGCATGGTAAAAGTGGTGCCAACATTGATTGTGCTTTCAACATCGATTGTGCCGCTGTGCGACTCCACAATGTCTTTGACCAGTGAGAGGCCCAGGCCAGTGCCGCCCGTGACGCGGGAGCGGGCTTTGTCGACCCGGAAGAAGCGGTCAAAAATCCGGGGCAGATCCAGGCTGGGAATGCCGATGCCGGTATCGACTACCTGAAAGATCACCGTCTCGCCTTCGGTGGCAGCCCGCAGGGTCACGCTGCCGTTGGGGCGGTTGCATTTGATGGCGTTGTCGACCAGATTGATCAGTACCTGGAGCAGGCGATCGCGATCGGCCAGCATCTCGGGCAGGCTGTCGGGGGCCTCGCAGACCAGCTCGATATCGTTGACGCGGGCGTGGGGGGTCATGGTCGACATCACGTCTTCGACCAGGCCGGCCAGCTCAAAGCTGGAGAGATGCAGCGGGGTTTCAGCCCCTGAGACGTTGGAGAGTACCAGCAGCTCGTTCAGCAGGCGGGTCAGGCGATCGGCCTCGCGCTGAATGTTTGACAAAAAGCGGGCCTTGAGTTTTTCGTTGGCAATCGCCCCCATCTGCAGCGACTCAGCCGCCATCTTGATCGAGGTCAGGGGCGTGCGCAGTTCGTGCGAAACGTTGGTGATAAAGTCCCGCTCAATGGTCTCGAGACGGCGCACGGCCGTCAGATCTCTGACCAGCAGGAGCTGGCCGGGCGTTTCGCTGGCGGGCAGCGGGCCCAGGCGCAAAGACAGGGTCTTTTGCTTTTTGAGGGCCGTGCTGACAAACTCAGACTCCGCCTGGGGCTTGCCTTCGGCCAGCTGCTGCTGCAGCTTGTGCAGGGCAGGCTCCGGCCAGATCTCGCTCAGCAGCTGGCCAGCAACCGTCTCGGGCGTCAGACCCAGGATCTCGGCGGCATCGCTGTCGATCAGGCGGATCTTGCCATCGGGCTCCAGCAGAATGACCCCATCCTGAAACAGGGCCACGGCTTAGCCTCCCAGCCGGTAGCCAAAGCCACGGACGGTCTGGACGTAACGGGGGTTGCTGGGATCCTGCTCGATTTTTTCGCGCAGCCAGCGAATGTGTACGTCGACGGTTTTGGTGTCGCCGTAGAAGTCGAGGCCCCAGACCTGCTCCAGCAGCTCTTCGCGTGAAAACACCTTGTTGGGTGCTGACATCAGCATGGCCAGAATCTTGAATTCTTTGGGGGAGAGCTCGACCTGTTTGCCCCGCACCAGCACCTTGTGCTCGGTCAGGTTCATTTCGAGTTCTTCGTACTGGTGCATCACGGGCTGGCTGTCGTCGGTGTCTGCCACCTTGCTGCGGCGCAGCAGAGCCCGAATGCGGGCTACCAGCTCGCGCAGGCTGAAGGGTTTGACCAGATAGTCATCAGCACCCACTTCGAGGCCGATCACGCGGTCAATTTCCTCGCCCTTGGCGGTCAGCATAATAATGGGGATTTCATTGCGTTCCCGGCGCAGAATGCGACAGACTTCCAGTCCGCTGAGTTCCGGTAACATCAGATCCAGCACAATCAGATTGGGTTTTTCCAGTTGCACGCGCTGCAGGGCTTCCTGGCCGTTGTGGGCACTGACGACCTCAAAGCCTTCTTGATTCAGGGCGTACTCAATGGATTCCACGATGGATTCTTCATCGTCGACCAAGAGAATCTTATCTGCCATAGTGTTCCTGTATAACCTCTACCTTGCTGTTGTCTGGCGGACTGTTTGCCGCCGCTTGCGGGTCTTGGGGCCAGACCGGATTGCCTGTTTCAGGGTTAAGAAAAATTAACTGACCTTTGAATCAGGATAATCTACTATTACCTTACCTTAACATGACGGTACTCACAAGCCCGCAAGCGAGGGATCTTTTCACTTTTATGTGTGTAAGGGCAGAAATTAATGCCCAATCGACTCCAGATAGCGCTCGGCATCAATAGCGGCCCGGCAGCCGGCACCGGCGGCGGTAATGGCCTGGCGATAAATCGAGTCGTGCACATCACCTGCGGCAAAAACGCCTTCGACATTGGTGCGGCTGGAGGGATAGGCCACTTTGAGGTAGCCGGTCTCGTCGGTTTCAAGAAACTCAGTGAAGAGCTTGGTGTTGGGGGTGTGGCCAATGGCCACAAACACGCCGTCAAGCGCCATTTCGCTGTGTTCATCGGTTTTGTTGTTGTAGAGCTTGACGCCGGTGACCTTCTGCTCACCCAGAATCTCGGTGATTTCGCTGTTCCAGATAAATTCAATCTTGGGGTTGTTCATGGCGCGGTCCTGCATGATTTTGGAGGCGCGCAGCTCTTCGCGGCGGTGAATCACGTAGACCTTGCTGGCAAAGCGGGTCAAAAAGTTGGCTTCTTCCATGGCGCTGTCGCCGCCGCCGACAATGGCGACTGCTTTTTCGCGGAAGAAGGCCCCGTCGCAGGTGGCACAGGTCGACACCCCGTGGCCCATCAGCTTTTTCTCGGATTCCAGGCCCAGCAGCTTGGCTGAGGCACCGGTGGAGATGATTACCGCATTGGCATAGTAGACGTCATTGCCAACTTCAACCCGGTGCGGGGTCTGTGAAAAATCCACTTTGGTGACGTCTTTGGTGACCACGCGGGTGCCAAAGCGCTCGGCCTGCTTTTTGAGATCCATCATAAAATCAGGGCCCATCACGCCTTCGGGGAAGCCCGGATAGTTTTCAACTTCGGTGGTCAGCATCAGCTGACCGCCGGCAAAATAGCCCTCAAACATCAGGGGGTTGAGGTTGGCGCGGGCGGTATAGATGGCGGCAGTGTAGCCAGCCGGCCCGGAACCGATAATAATCACATTTTCAACCTGTTGGTTCTCGCTCATGAATTGAAGCCTCATTTCTTATGTGTGCATGTGTTGTTTATGATACCCCATCTGATACCCTGAGGGCACAAGATAGGCTGATGATAAAAACCACCGGGAGGTCCAGAGAGCAGATGTTGCGCTTAAAATCTATTTTTACAGGTTCAAAGCTTTGACTTGACAAGTCAGGGAGAGGGTTTGAGAGCCCTAAATAGCCTGTAAGTATTGTCCGTGTTGGATTTAAGCTAAAATGGGGCATCCCTCGAATGACCTTTACCCGAAAAAGTGGACTCTGCAGAACAGAGAAATCACTTAAAATATG
>JACYMC010000051.1 GCA_015272195.1 Candidatus Sericytochromatia bacterium | reverse complement strand
CAGCGCCTAAAACAAGAGCGGACAACCCTTTCAGGCTTATCCAATACTGAAAATGCCTCTACACGGATTCTTCAGCTGTCAAGCTGAAGCTTTGGTAAGGCCAACGTTATTTTTTACCATGGCCTTTTAAGGTCTGGTAAGCCGGGCCTACTTGCCGGACCCAAAACGCAGCTTAAAAAACAGCAGGGTGGCCGCCAGACCCAGGGTGATGGTATTGGTCAAAATCAGGGGCAGGGCCTTGATCCAGAAGCCATAGATCAGCCAGAGAGCAATGCCTACCGTAAAGAGCGAAAACATGCCGAGCGAAAGATCTTCTGCCGAACGGCTGCGCCAGGTTTTGAGCACCTGGGGCACAAAGGCAATGGTGGTCAGGGTACCGGCCAGCAGGCCCAGCCAGTCCGGGTTGAGCGCCATCAGCGCAGCCCGCTCAGGTCGGGCGTGTAAGGGCCCAGTTGGTGCTGCTGCGCTTTGCTGGGATCCGGGTAAGGACCATAGGGCACGTCGGCTGGCCGGGTGGCTGGATTGGGGTAATCTTTGCCAGCATCAGCATAATCAGGACGATCCAGCTGCAAAATAAAGGCCGCTATATCGGTGGCATCCTCGTTATTAAGGACGGCCCGGCCCAGGGGCATATTGGCCTGAATGTAACGGGCCAGCACGCTCAGCCGCGCCAGATTGGATCCGGTGCTGTAGCTGTCGGGGCCGGCGACCGGCGGGAAGGTGTAGCCAGATGCGGGCTGGGCTGCATCCCGCAGCACACCTTTGCCGTCAGGCGCATGACAGGCGGCACAGTGGTAGTTGTACAGCGACTGGCCCTGTACCGGATCCGCCGGGCGATCCAGCAGCTGGATCTCAGGCAGACCACTGCCAGGCGGGGTCTGACCGGCCGGTACGGCTTCGCTCAGCCAGCGCATATAGGCCAGAATGCCCTGCATTTCGGGGCCATCTTCTGGCAGCGGCGCACGGGCATTCAGACTGCGCGCAAAGCAGGCGTTGACACGCTCTGCCAGCGTCACTTCACGGTCCAGCGGGGCATAATAAGCCGGGTAGCGCCCGTTAATGCCGACAAAGCCCATGGCATTCTGCTGCTTGCCGGCCTGGTGATGGCAGTTGCTGCAGTTCAGCGCATTGCCCGTCAGGCGCAGCTCAGGTTTTTCGGCCTGGGGGCCCAGATGTTTGTAGGTTTGATTCAGCAGGGCTTCGCCATAGCGTACAGCATCAGCCGCAGCACCAGCGGGCAGCTGCTCTGGCCAGGTCCAGGTGGCAGGTTCACTCTGCTGCTGCCGCGGGCAGGCGCTCAGCAGGCCCAGCAGGGCAATAGCCAACAGGTGTTTAGCGCAGTTTGGCATTGTTCTGGTGCCGTTCGGCGTCACGCCGGGTTTTTTTGGCCAGGTTTTTTTGCAGGGCTGCACTCAGGTCCACGCCAGTCTGGTTGGCCAGACAGATCAGCACAAAGAGCACGTCGGCCATTTCGTCACCGAGATCGCGGCCTTGATCGCTCTCTTTGAAGCTTTGCTCACCATAGGTGCGTGAAATGATACGCGCCAGCTCGCCCACTTCTTCAACCAGCTGGGCCAGATTGGTCAGTTCTGAAAAATAACGCACGCCGATGGTCTGAATCCATTGATCCACCTGTTCCTGAGCGGCCTGAAGTGTTAGCGATTCTTCGTTCATGGCTGTCCTGCTTTGTGCTTGCTGAAGGTATTGTACACAGAGATGCAGGCCCTTGCGGCAAGTATTCACAGGCGTCCGGACTAAAATTTGGGCCTGCAGTGCTTTCAGGCTATACTGGCAGAAAAACCAGGAACAGATTCGCTATGCTGATGCTGCACAACGCCACTGTTTTGATCTATCTGCTTTGCTTCCCGGCCCTGGCCCGCTGGCTGGCCCGCCATCAGCGCTGGGCCAGCGTTCTGGGACCCGTGGTGCTTTGCTACGCCGGCGGCATGCTGCTCTCCTTCAGCGGGCTGCTGCAGCCCCACAAAGTCGCCCTCAGTCTCTCTGAAGTTGTTGTCCCCCTGGCCATCCCCCTGCTGCTGATGGGCCGCAATCTCTGGGTCGAGATTCGCCAGACCGGCAAAAGCCTGCTGAGTTTTGGTCTGGCCTGTTTCAGTGTCTGTCTGGTGTCGACAGTCTGTGGGGTTCTGTTTGCCCCGCAATTGCCGCAAAGTTGGCAAATGGCCGGCATGGTGGCAGGCACTTACAGCGGTGGCACCCCCAATATGGCCAGTATCGGCCAGGCGCTGGCCGTTCAGCAGGAGCTGTTTTTATGGGTTCAGGCTGCCGATGTGGTGACCGGCGGACTCTTTCTGATGCTGTTGTTTTCGGTCATGAAGCCGCTGGCCAGTCGTTTTTTAAGGCCTTTTGACGGCGATACCGAAATGCACATGGACGAAACTGCTGCGGACTGGCGGATCAAAGAGATGGGCCTGGGCCTGCTGGCCAGTGTGGTGATTGCTGCCAGCAGCCTGGGCGCCTCTGTCGGTCTGACCGGCGGGATTTCGGTGCCTTTGGTCATGTGCCTGCTGACCTTTGGCGGCTTGCTGGCCTCGGCCTGGCCCCGTTTAAACCGCCTGCGGGGCACAGATCTGACCGGCGATTACCTGATCCAGGTGTTTTGTGTGGCGATTGGAGCCCAGCTGCAGCTCAGCACCCTGCTCAGCGGCAGCTTCAGTATTTTACTGTTTGTGGCCGTCATTCTGGCCGGAGCGGTGTTGCTGCAACTGCTGCTGGCCTGGCTGCTGAAGCTGGATGTGGACTCAAGCCTGATTGCCATGAGTGCCGCCATTTATGGCCCGCCCTTTATTGCGCCGGTGGCCGAAGCGATCCGCAATCGCAGCCTGATCGGCCCCGGCCTGACCCTGGGCGTCCTGGGCTACGCCCTGGGCACCTGGCTGGGGCTGGCGGTGGCTTATGGGGTTAAGAGCCTGCTGGGTGTTTAACCACTGTATTTGCCATACTGGGCAGCGGGTGAACGGCGGTAGGCCAGGTCGCGCTGTTTGTCACGGGCTTTGATTGCTGCCTGCTCGGCTTTAAACTGCTCCAGCACATCGGCAAACACCCCTTTACGGATTTTTTCGAGTCGCTGGACCAGTTGATTGATCAGCAACTCCAGCGTGGCGAGAATTTCACGGATCAGGCCCAGGTCTTCTGGCGGGGCCAGCGCCAGAACCTGGGTTTTGATGCTCGGCAGCCCCTGGGCGCTGTAACGCCTGAAAATCTGGTAAATCATCTGCTGGCTGGCTTCACTCAGCTCCTGCCAGGGGCACGCGCTCAGCTCAATCAGCTCTTTAAAATGGACTTTTTGCTCCAGGGCGTGCAAGACCTGTTGCATCTGCGGGCTGATGGCCGGGCTACTTGCCTGCAGCCAGTTATGTTCACTTTCGTCTGGCTCCAGACCCAGCATATTTTGCCCGCGTTGCTTGTCTGTCATCAGTTGCTGTCGGCGCAGCATTTCAGCGATTGGATCGCTGGCGGGTTCTGATTCGGTGTGGCTTTGGGCTGTTGCCGTAAGCGCCTGCTTGCCTTTGCGGTGGGAACGCCACTTTTCAAGCCATTCAGAGCCCTCCCAGAGCCCCAACTTTTGCATCAGGCCCTGAAATTCATCCCAGTAGTGCTCTTCCCAGCTGCCCATCTGGGCCAGCACGCGCTTCATTTTAGAGGCCAGCCGGGCGGACAATTGCTGGGCTTGACTGGCAGACAGACGCTGACTGTAAAGCTGGCTCAGCTTTTGCTGAAAGCTGTCGTCACCCTGATCTCTGGCCTGTAACAGACCATAAAAATGCGTGGGCTGCAGACTCTGTCTGACGGCCCCCTGCTCATGCGGATCTTTGGTTTCCTGCAGGAGTTGCTGCACACTGAGGGCGGCAGACTTGACCTTTTGCTGGCGCAGGGCCTGACTGGCTGCCGAAGGCGAGGGGCTGGCCGTATTGTTTGCTGCGCTCTGCTGGGCTGCTTCATACTCAGCCAGGGCGCTTTGGTAAGTGGCCCTGCGCTGATGATAGCGCCGCGCGAGTTCAGCAGCCGGATTGCCCATCACGGTATTTTTGGCGATATACACGGCCCGCTGCAGCACTTCTTTGTGCACATCCTGCAGCACTTCTTCAAACGGGCTTAAAAAACGCTGAATCAATACAGGCGTCAGGGGAAAAGTTGTGGGGCGGGGGCGGCCGGTTTTTTCGTCGACGCGTTCATAATAAATGGCGTTTTTATCGCTGAAGGTGACAGCCAGCAGAATCTGCACCAGGGCATCGCTGAGTGATAGCTTCGGCGGATTCGGATGGTCACTTTGGCACTGGGCTTTCAAGCTGTCCATCACGATTTCAAATTCGGGGTTGCGCTGCAGCGTCATCTGCTGAACCATCTGGTAAGCCTGGCTCAGCTCAGCAGGGCTGAAGACCTCTTTAAAAAAAGCCTGTGAACGTTTAAACACTTCAGCCTTGCGTCCCTGGCGCAGGGCTTTGGCCAGGGCTTCTACCTGCTGCTGCTCGGCAGGCTTCAGCTTTTGGGCAGATGCTGGTTTGCCGCGAAGCAGGGCCAGCAGCGCTTCGGCCTGCAATTCCAGGGGGATGGGATGAAATTCGGGACGTGTCAGCATGGCTTATTCCTCTTGTGCCGGGGGCAGATTGCGCAGGGGTAAAAACTGGGGCCAGTGCGGCAGGATCAGCGCCTGAACCTCAGGCGACAGCTGGTGATAAGCCTGCACAAAAGAAAAGGCCGGCCGGGCTGCGGGCAGGTCATCTTCATGTGCCGGCCGCAGATCCAGCAGGGACCATTCGGCCTGTTTGGGGTCAAAGGCCAGGGCCCAGATCAAAATTTCGCCAGCGTCACTGCGGCTGCTGAAATACTGCAGCAAGCGGGTGTGCTTGCCCTGTCGCACCGTACAGACTGCGCTGTAGGGCGTGAGCTGCTGTAAAGAGCGGGGGACCGGCAAACTGTCAAAAAAGACCTGAAAAAAGGTTTGCCAGAACACAAAGATATAATGGGCCTGATCGGCATGCTGAAAAGCCTGCTGCGTCTGGGCCCTGTATTCTTCAAAGCGCAGCGCCAGCTGCCGGCGCAGACTTTTGCTCAGCTGGGGTTTGCGCAACAGGGCCTGAATTCTGCCTGCCAGATCCGGGGTTGCATGCTCCTGGGTCGTGCGTTGCTCATGGCTTAAGGTTTGCATCAGCTCAAAAATATCTGACAGAACCTGACTGGCGTTTTCAAAGGCCTGCCACTCCGGATCCTGATACAGCGGCACCTGGGTTCGCGGCTGCATCGCTTTGGGCGTTGGGTCTGAAGCGAACTGCGGCGCTTCGGCAAAAGCCAGCGGCTGATGTTCAATGAGCTGCTGCAACAGAGCGTCAGGCTGCCAGGACGGTACTGGCTCCGAGAGACTGTGGGCCAGCCAGGGGCCATTGGCCTGTTTTTCAAAACGCCATAGCTGACTGTGACCGGCGCTGTACTGCAGGCCAAAGGCCAGCTCTGCCCGCTTTTGTTCGCTGTGATCGGCCTGTGATGACTCAAAACGACAGGAAAAATACCAGATCCTGTTGTCGCCAACGGCCCACTGGCCGATCCAGTGGGGGGCTGAGCTTTGCAGGGCCTGCTGAATACCGGGGGGCAGATGCTGCACATCGGGCTGCAGGGTTTGCACAAATTCCAGCCGGGCTTTTAAGACTCCCTGAGGGGTTCTGAGCTTTAACCGAAAACGGTCCTCAGGCTGAATCAGCGCTTCAGCCGCCCGCACCCTTTTTTCGATATCAAAGAGGGGCTCCAGTTCGCTGACGGGGGCCTGCAGCCATTTTAAAGCAGGCCTGTTGTGCAGTACCGAGACAGGAAACAGAGGCTGCTCCAGCTGCAGCGGTCGTTGCATCAACCCCAGCACCTTGCGCTCCTGCATGCTGATCATGACCAGTTGGGCCGACGGCAGGGGCGGCAGCGGGTAGACCCGCAGCCGATGGCCCTGCTGATGGGTGGTCAACTCCAACCACTGGTAAGCAGTGCTTCAGAATGAAAAGTCCTGAGACAGCCTATCATCTGAGCCAGCCAGC
>JACYMC010000189.1 GCA_015272195.1 Candidatus Sericytochromatia bacterium | reverse complement strand
TAACGTAACCCATTGGGGTAAGCGTAGCTTGAGAATCCCCTTCCTTTAGGGAGGGAGTATGTCAAATGAAAAGAGA
This sequence comes from Candidatus Sericytochromatia bacterium, assembly GCA_015272195.1. Taxonomy (GTDB): domain Bacteria; phylum Cyanobacteriota; class Sericytochromatia; order UBA7694; family UBA7694; genus JACYMC01. The sequence continues at coordinate 6,039 of JACYMC010000189.1, read as the reverse complement.
GATTGAATCGGAGAATGTCTTACCAGCGAATGGTGGGGGGTACGGCACCGGCCCGGTCAATCATCTGGGAAACCTGCTGAAAAGGCGGCATCCAGTAGCCATACTGCAGGGCGTTGGCTGACATGGCGGCGTAGAGAACACCTTTGTCGATGGGGTTGCGGTAACGGGCCAGCATGGCGGAATCACCAGCACCACTGACCTGCATCAGGCGGGCAGTCGGCAGATCAGCGCCGGCGCGCATCAGGTCGGCTTGTCCAGCCCAGGCCGCAATTTGGTAGTTGGCATACTGACGATCCTGTTTGTTCAAAAACAGGCCAGCGCCCAGGTAAGAAATCAGCGTGCGTTTAAAAGGGGTGTTGGCAGCTTTCAGGAAAGATTCAGAGTCATTGATGCCAACCCAGCTCAGGCGATTGGCGATTTTAAAGTCGATCGGATGGGGGGGGCGCATGTGATCGTTGACAAGCTGCTGCATGGACACTTTTTGAGGCTGGGCAGGAACAGCATTGGCCTGGTAGGTGTCGGTGCCACCCATAGCACTGTACATGGCTGTGTTGACCTGATTGGCGGCATTCTGAACAGGCTGCAGGGCCTGCTGAATTTTGATGGCAGTTGAATTGGTAACCTGCATTTTAATGTCCTCCGTCCATACTACGCTTGAGATATTTTGATTATCGCTGCATCCAGGTCAGATCTTTCTTTAGCTTTGGTTAAGAGCAATATAAATAGCAGTAAAGCTAAACAACTGCGCGTCAGCCGCCCGATGAGACAGAGCAGGCCGGCAAAAAACCAGAAAGAGCCACAGCTTCTGCTGTGACTCTCAGGGTTTCAGTGGCTTGCCTGGCGCTTATTTTAAGGCTGCCAGCATATCCGCTACAGCGGTCATTTTTTCGCGGGGTTTGCCTGTGGCTTCCCCCTGCGCTCTCTCAAGGGCGTCAATTTTTTGCCAGTCGGCGTAGCTGACGACCTGAATCTGTCGGCTTTTCAGCAGATCAGCCAGTGGCTGACTGCGTGGAATTTCACAATGCAGCTGCGCCTGATCAGCAAAAATTTGCTCAACGGTTTCGTAACTGCAGGGTTTATTGGTGCCAATAATACCTGAAGGGCCTCGTTTGATCCAGCCGGCAGTATACATTCCGGGCTGGATACGCCCCTGCTCGTTTTTAAACACGCCCCAGGCTTCATGAAAAGGAACCCCTGGCATGGGCGTGCCCCGGTAACCGACGCTGCGAAACACCAGACCTGCAGGCAGCGTGATTGTTTCGCCTGTGCCCAGAGCTTTTTGACGTCCCGCTTCGCCGCTGAGAGCATTTTTTTCCAGCACAATGCTGCTGACGCCCGCGCTGCCGCAAATTTCGACCGGGCTGTAAAAGAACAGAATGTGCAGACGTCGGGTCCGTGCACCAGTTGTGCGTGTGCTCAGCTGGCGCAGAATCTCCATGTTTTTACGGTTATGCGCCTTGTCGGGCAACTGCAGCTCGGCTTCGTCTGTCTGGCTGAGATGGAGGTCCTCTGGATTGATCAGGGTATCTGTGATGGCCAGTTCACCCAGTTCTTTCACTTCCTGGGGGGTAAAAGCTGCCTGGGCCGGCCCACGGCGTCCGACCATGTAAATATCTTCGATCTGGCTGTTCGCGAGGGCTTCCAGCGCATGTGAGGCGATATCGGTCTGTTTGAGCTCATCGTAGCTCTTGGCGAGAATTCGGCAGACATCGACAGCGACATTGCCCTGGCCAATAATCACGGCTGATTTTTGGGTGAGGTCAAACTGGTGATGACGGTACTCGGGGTGGCCGTTATACCAGGCGACAAATTCTGTGGCTGTATAGCTGCGGGGTAAATCTTCGCCGGGAATATTGAGGCGGCGGTCGCTGGCTGCGCCACTGGCAAAAATGATTGCATGGTAGTAAGTCTGTAATTCCTGAATCTGCAGATCTTTGCCGATTTCGACATTGCCCCAGAAAGCAAAGTTTGGATTGGCAGCAATTTTATCGTAAACACGGGTGACATTTTTGATTTTGGGGTGATCCGGCGCCACACCGCTGCGGACCAGACCAAAAGGGACGGGCAGTTTTTCAAACATATCCACGTGGACGGTCTGTTCAGATTTAAACAAGGCTTCTGCGGCATAGAATCCGCTGGGGCCACTGCCGACAATGGCGATACGGAGGGGGTTTTCGGGTGTTCCTGATGACATGGTGATGATCCTCGCTTTAATACGCAGTTGGTGGGGCGAGCCTTTAACAAGCTGTGCCTACAGTTTACTATAAGCGCCCGCTCCCGGCGATCGGCCTGTTTGGGCCTGAGCGCCGACCGGATAATCTTCTGAGATTTTGCTGCTGGGGGGATTGAAATTTTTGTGTCTATCGCTTACAATAATCACAGAAGCAAGAAAGGTGCGTTTTATAGTCTAAAAACGGGAGTATAAGCTTAAATGCTTTGTTATAAGCCTTTATTTGGCTGTAGCCACTCCATAAAGTAATTTAAGGCTATTTACGTTGTCGTTCTTAAAGTTCTGGAGACGCTGCTCTTCTGAAAAGGGCTTAATACCCAAGCAGCTTGCCCGCTAAGTGGCAATTTAAAGCAGCGTTTTTGGATGCTTCAAGCAATGCCTGTTTTTTCAAGCGATAAAGGTTTGAGAAAACAGGCATTCTTTTTGATTTGACGCCTTGCCCCCGTATCGCATAGCATAGAGCAATACAATACCTTCCACAGGGACAAAACAAGGGAGAGCAGCATGCGCGTTATCAAACGGTATGACAACCGCAAACTCTACGATACCCAGACCAGCAAAACGGTCAATCTGGGTGAAGTGGCGGATATGATCCGCCAGGGTGAAGAGGTGCAGGTGGTCGACAGCAGCGGTAAAGACATCACCCCCAAAATTCTGGGCCAGATATTTTTACAGGAAAACATCGAAACCAAGCAGCTGATGTTCAATAAATTTGTCTTGCAGGGCCTGATACAGGAAAGCCAGAATATGGAGACTTTTATCAAAAAGTTTTTGCTTGGTGGCATTGGCCTGGCTTCTGTGACCCGTGAAAAGATTGAAGAACTGGTCAATGAGTTGATTCAGCGGGGAGAACTGGCCGAAGATCAGCGCTCCCGCTTCATCAAGGAGCTGATGCTGAAAAGCTCTGAGAACATTCATAAGGTCATGGATAAAGTGACTCCCGCAGCCACGGAAGCCGAAGAGACAGAAACAGATCAATCCAAAGCAGAGAGCATCGCTGAAATTGAGTCTCAGATTGCAGCCCTGCAGGCGGAGCTTAATCAGCTTAGACAGGGGCGCTCCTGATGCGCTATCTGCACACCATGCTAAGGGTCTTTGACCTCGAGCAGGCCCTGGACTTTTATATTCAGAAACTGGGGCTGGTCGAAATCCGGCGCAAAGAATCTGATTCCGGTCGCTTTACGCTGGTGTTTCTGGGCCCCACTCCAGACGCGCCTATTCTCGAGCTGACCTATAACTGGGATCAGGACGAACCCTATAGCACAGGCCGTTTTTTTGGGCATCTGGCCTTTGGCGTGCCTGATATCTATGCTTTATGTGCCCGGCTTCAGGCCCAGGGGGTTGCTATTTTGCGCCCGCCCCGCGATGGCCGGATGGCCTTTGTTCAGTCACCTGACGGGGCCTCCGTTGAGCTGCTGCAGGAAGGCGAACCTCTGCCACCCCGGGAACCCTGGCTTTCTATGCCCAATCAGGGCAGCTGGTAAGCTGCGCTTATGAATATCAGGCCACACGTAGCGCTGGTGGCAGGCGCGGCGGGTCTGGTGGGCTCAGCCCTTTGTCGTTATTTATTGGACCGTGGTGTGGCGGTGGTCGCGGTCGATAATTTTTTAACCGGCTCAGAGGTGAACCTGCAGGCCCTGTTTAACCATCCTGGCTTTGAGCTGCTGCACCATGATATCTGTCAGCCTTTGCCTGATTTGAGTTGCCACCCCTTAAAATATATTTTTCATCTGGCCTCACCCGCCAGCCCGGATGATTTTGGACCGCTGGCTCTTGAAATTATGGCGGTCAATACCCAGGGAACCTATAACCTTTTGCGCATGGCCCAGAAAACCGGGGCTCGCCTGCTTTTTGCCTCTACTTCGGAGGTTTATGGCAATCCCCAGGTGCATCCCCAGCCTGAAAGTTACTGGGGGCACGTGAATCCCCTGGGCGCGCGCAGCTGTTATGACGAAAGCAAGCGCTTTGGCGAAAGCCTGATCACCCACTATGCCCGGCTGCAGGGTGTGGATTATGTGCTGGCGCGTATTTTTAACACCTATGGCCCCCGCATGCGGCTGGATGACGGTCGGGTGATTCCCAATTTTATCCGTGCGCTGTTGCGTGGTGAGGCGCTGGTCCTGCATGGCGGGGGGCAGCAAACCCGCAGCTTTTGTTATGTTGACGATCTGGTCCGGGGCCTGTACCTGATGATGCTGAGTCCTGAGGCTTCAGGAGAGGTCCTGAATATTGGCAACCCCCAGGAGTTTACGGTCGAAGTGCTGGCCACGACCCTGTGTGAAGTGGCGGGCGTGCCGGTGAACCTGCGTGTGGTGCCCTCACCACGCCCGGATGATCCCGAGCGCCGCTGCCCCGATATTTCGCGTATGCAAGCGCTGACAGGCTGGCAGCCCCAGATTGATCTGCGCACGGGACTGGAGAAAACCCTGGCGTTTTTTGCGGATACTGCTGCGTGAAACTGGCAATCATTGGCTCAGGCTACGTTGGACTGGTGACCGGGGTCTGTTTTGCAGAACTGGGACATCAGGTGCTTTGTATGGATCATGATGCAGACAAAATTGCGCGGCTGCAGGCGGGAGTGGCTCCGATTCATGAGCCTGGCCTGCAGGCTTTGCTGGAAGTCAACCTGCGCCAGCAACGTCTGCACTTCTCCCACCAGATTGAAGATGCCGTGGATTTTGCGGAGGTTATTTTTATCTGTGTGGGCACACCGGCCTTACCCGATGGCCAGGTTGATCTGCGGGCCATGGAAACAGCCATTGCAGCCATTGCCAGCCGTATGCAGTCTTATAAGCTGATTGTTGAAAAAAGCACGGTGCCGGTTCAGACAGCGGCTTCGCTGCAGATGCTCGCCCATAAACATCTTGAAGGCCGTGCTGTTCCCTTTGATTTGGCCTCCAATCCGGAGTTTTTAAGCGAAGGCCGGGCCATTGCCGATTTTATGCAGCCTGATCGCATTGTGCTGGGGGTAGAGTCAGAGCGTGCCAGTGCTTTGCTGGTTAAGTTATATGCCCCTTTGAATGCACCCTTACTGATTACCGATATCAACAGTGCAGAGCTGATCAAGCACGCCAGCAACGCTTTTTTGGCGATGAAAATTTCTTATGCCAACGCTTTGGCCCGGATCTGTGAATTAACGGGCGCAGATATTCATAAAGTGACCCGTGGCATGGGGCTGGATCACAGGATTGGTCAGGCTTTTTTGCAGGCCGGTGTTGGTTATGGTGGCAGCTGCTTCCCTAAAGATACGGCGGGTTTTATTAAAATGGCCGAAGCAACCGGTTATGACTTTCAGCTGCTTAAAGCTGTGCAGGAAATCAATCAGGCGCAGCAGGATTATTTTGTGCACAAAGTGCGTACCGCTCTGGCAGGCGACTTGAAGGGCAAATCGCTGGCTGTGCTGGGACTTTCGTTTAAACCCAATACCGATGATGTGCGCGAAGCACCTGCGTTGGCGATCATTCGTTGTTTGTTGGCTGATGGTGCCCATGTCAGTGTCTACGATCCGGTAGCCATGACCAATGCTGCCCGTATTCTGGGAGATAGCGTGGTTTATGCTGCTGATCCTTATGCCGCCTGTGAGCAGGCCGACGCGGTATTGTTTGTCACCGAGTGGGAGTTGTTTCGCTATCTGGATCTGTCGCGTCTCAAAGCCCTGTTAAAGCAGCCTCTGGTGCTGGATGGGCGGAATATTTTTGAAGCCGCTAAAATGCAGCAGCTGGGCTTTGTTTATCAGGGGATAGGTCAAAAAATCGTATCCATTCACCCCCCTCTTGGAAAAGAGCATGAAATGGTTTAAATTAAAGTCA
>JACYMC010000063.1 GCA_015272195.1 Candidatus Sericytochromatia bacterium | reverse complement strand
ATGAAGACAGCACCGCTAACGTAACCCATTGGGGTAAGCGTAGCTTGAGAATCCCCTTCCTTTAGGGAGGGGAGTATGTCAATGCGATACCGTATGTCTTTGCGACGGGACGCATCATGGGCTTCATTATGCCCGATATCTACGCCAGAGAGCAGAACGCCCGCTTGCGGCAGGAGCTGGGGCTGGACCGGGATCTCAACCCCCTGGCACCACAAAACAGCCAGCAAAGCCCCCTGCTGTTTTCTTACAGCACGCACTTTTAAAGCGTCTCAAAAGCTGGAGCCGGGCTGCTCCAGAAACGCCAGTTCCTCCGGCGTGGATTCACGGCCCAGAATAGCGTTGCGGTGTGGGTAGCGCCCAAAACGCGCAACAATATCGCGGTGTTTGATTTCAAAATCCAGCTGTTGGGGGTTGAGTGCTTCAAACAGCGGCAGGGCCTGGTCGTGAATCAGCAGCGACTCGCTGTGCATATAGAGCATATACACAAAGCCGCGCTGTGCCGGCGGCAGGGCCTGATCGGCGCCCAGGGCCACGGCCTCCTGGGCCAGGGCCAGGGCCAGCGGGTCCTGGGCAAAGGCCCCCGGCTGATCGCGGTAAATATTGCGCGAAAACTGATCCAGCACAATGATTTCGGCCAGACGGCCTTCAGGCGTAGCGCGCCAGCTAAAAAGCTCACAGCGGGCGGCCTGGGCGTGAAGTTCGCCAAAGCGCTCGGCAATCAGCTGATCAAAAGCCGGATCTTTTTTCCAGTGCTGGGCGGGCTGGATTTCTGTGAACCAGAACTGTAAAATACCTGCGGACATCGGTGTTCACCTCAAAGCATAAGTGGAGCCGTTAAACCCTGTATTTTGACACAAAGGGGGCCCAAACAACAAATGTCAGACGCTGAAATGGAAAATGTGGAACTGACGCTGGTGGCCGATCTCCAGCCGCGCCACCGCAGCCCAAAGCCCCCGGCAAACGAGGGCAGCACAGCCGCTGAACCTGTCGCCGAACGCCGGACCGGCCCGCTGCGCTACGATATGCTGGGCAGCGTGGGCCAGGGCGCCATGGGTGAGATTTTGCTGGCCCGCGATCAGGAGCTGCGCCGCAAGGTGGCCTTTAAACAGATTCACACCAATATGGCCACCAACCCCAAAGTACTGCAGCGCTTTCTGACCGAGGCCCAGATCACCGCCCAGCTCGACCACCCCAACATTGTGCCCATTTACAGCCTCGAAGCCACCCCCGACGGCAGCTTTGGCTACTCCATGAAGCTGATTCAGGGCAAAACCTTCAAAGACCTGATCCGCGAGGCCCGCAGCCAGCTGGATAGCACTGGCCAGACCGACGAAGCCCACCAGCAGCGCACCCTGCTGGAGCACTTTTTAAAGGTCTGCGACGCCATGCATTATTCACACAAAAAAGGCGTGATTCACCGCGATCTCAAACCCGCCAATATTATGGTCGGGCCCTATAATGAGGTCTATGTCATGGACTGGGGCATTGCCAAGATCATGACACGGCCTGACGAAGCGGTAGATGAAGACGTGGCCGGCCTGCTGCAGCCAGATGCCCATGAACCCGAAATGGAGCGCACCCAGCTGGGTCAGATCATGGGCACGCCCCGCTATATGTCGCCCCAGCAGGCCGCCGGGCGCAATGACACCCTTGACGGCCGCTGCGACCAGTTTGCTCTGGGGCTGATTCTGTTTGAACTGGTCACCTTAAAGCCCGCTTTTACGGCCAAAGGCCAGGTGGAGCTGCTCAAAAAAGTGCTCAAAGCCGAGCTGGAACCGATGACAGCTTATGCCGGTCAGCCCCGCATTCCCCGCGAGCTGCAGGCCATTGTGGCCAAAGCCACCGCCAAACGGGTCGACGATCGCTACGCCAGCGTGGCCGACATGTCTGACGATCTGCGGCGTTTTTTTCGCGGAGAGGCCGTGCAGGCCCGGCCCGATACAGCCTGGCAAAAAGTGCTGCGCTGGGTGGGTCAGCACCGTGAGCTGACTTTAGGCCTGATTTTATTGTTGGCTTTGCTCTCAGGCGGCGGCATGATCTGGAGCCTGCTGCAACGCCAGCAGGCCATGCAACAGGCCCAGGAACACCGTCAGAAACTGAGCCGCTTTTTGCTGCAGGTCGGCCAGCGGGCCCAGCTGATCGACTCGCGTTTTATGGCCTTTGAGCGCCTGCTAACCCAGCTGGCCGGAGCCACCAGCAACCAGCTCAGCTTTGGCCAGCCCGGTAAAGGGCCCACCTTTACCCATCTTGACTTTCTGGGCCCCAAAACCCAGCCGCCCGATCTCGCTCCGGCCCCGGCTTATGGCGTTGATCTGAGTTTTGCCCACGCCTCGTATAAGATTTCGCCAGGGATTTCCCGCGCCGCCATTCAGCCCCTGATGCAGCAGCTGGAGCCCCTGCGCCATGTCTTCCGGCAGGTGACCCTCGCCAGCCAGAGTGAGGCCACGGCCTTTTTGCCTGCCGCAGCAGCCGAGCGCCTCCTGCGCGAAGAAGGCGTACCGGCCGTCTGGGCCTTTATGGGCCTCGAAGAGGGCCTGCTGGTCAATTATCCCGGCAATACGGGCTATCCACCCAACTACGATGCCCGCAAGCGCCCCTGGTACACCGAATCCCTGCAGCAGCGGGGCCCGCGCTGGAAGAGCCCGTATATCGACGCCTCAGGCCGGGGTTTTGTGCTGCCCTGCACCCTGCCGCTCTACGACAGCCAGCAGCGCTTTCGCGGGGTGGTCGCCATGGAGATGACCCTGGAATATATCAAGCAGAATTTTCTGGAGATCAAAGATTTGCCGGGTGTGAAGGCCAGCTACCTACTGGATGCCCAGGGTCGGGTGCTGGTCAGCAGCCTGGAACAGAATCAGGACTTTGCGGTGGGCACACTGGTCGACAGTGCCCGTGAGCTGCAGCCCTATGGCCGGTCTGAGATTCTGCCCGCCATTCAGGCCCAGAATGCAGGCTCCTATGAATACACTGAGGCGGGCCAGCGCCAGGTTCTGGCCTATTATCCTCTGCGGGCCGTGGGCTGGACCTATCTGGTCGAAGCCGATACCGAACAGCTGCAGACCACTACCCGGCCCGCTGGAGAAAACTGAATACGGCCCGTCGGGGATTTGTGATCCCTGCCCCGCAGCATTTGGGTTACAATGGCTGCATTTCAACGGCAAGGAGTCCATTTATGTCTACCATTCTGGGTGCTGAGGCCTTTCAACAGATGCAGGCGGCAGATCCGGCCCAGATGCTGGGTCTGGTGAGTGCGGCAGCCCGGCGTGCCCGACAGCACTGGGACTATGGACTGGCCCACCCCTTGCCCATAGAACGGCTGGCAGACATCCAGCAGGTGCTGATCTGTGGCATGGGCGGCTCCGGCAGCACCGGCGATCTGCTGGTCTCGCTCTGCAGCGACAGCCATCTGCCCCTGCGTGTCAACAAATCCGGGCAATTGCCGGCCTGGGTCGATCGGCACACCCTGGTGATTGGGGTCTCGTACTCAGGCAATACCGCCGAAACCCTGGCCTGTCTGACGCAGGCCCAGCAGCAGGGCGCCCTGCTGCACCTGCTCAGCGCAGGAGGCGAAGTGGCTGATTTTGCTGCCGCACACCAGCTGAGCCGGGTACCATTGGACGGCGGCCTGCCCCCGCGCTCCGCGCTCTTTGACATGTTTTTTGCCCTACTGGGCAGCCTGCAGAAGCTAAGGGCGCTGCACCTGCCCGCAACAGCAGATACCCTGGGCGCTTTGAGCCAGCTGGATCAGCTGAGTGCCGCCTGGACGGCCCGGCCCGATGAAAAGGCCCCTGCCCCCCTGCAGCTGGCCCGGCAGCTGGTAGGGCTGCAGCCCATCATCTGGGGCGTGAGTCAGGAGAGTGAGTGGGTGGCCCTGCGCTGGAAAAACCAGCTGGCCGAAAACGCCAAGACCCTGGCCCTCTGGTCGGTGCTGCCAGAGCTGAACCACAACGAAATGGTGGCCATCTGTGCGGCCCATCATAGCCGACAGGCCCTGATCTACCTTAATCTGGAAACAGCAACGCCAGTGGCTGACAGCATTGCCCTGGCGCTGGCGGCAGATCATCTGGCTGCCGTGGAGCAGCTCAGCGCAGCTGGCAGCACCCGTCTGGAGCGCCTGCTTTACCTGACCTACTTTGGAGATTTTATGAGCGTTTATCTGGCCCTGCTGCAGGGCATTGACCCCACCCCGATTGAGGCCATTGAGCAGTTCAAAGCCCGTCTGGCCCAGGCCCAGGCATGACGCCCCGTTTTGAAGCCAACGGCTGGCAAGCGGTGCTGGCCGATCAGTTTACCTTTGCCAGTTTGCGCCTGGTCAGCCAGGCCCTCTGCAACCACATCCGCCATCTGCAGAACGTGATCGATAATTTTCCGCCCCGGCTGGTGGTGGGTTACGACAACCGCTTTATGGGCCAGCACTTTGCTGAGATTGCCGCCGAGGTGATTCTGCAGAACGGCCTGGACGTCTTTCTGGCCGATCGGGCCGCTCCCACACCCGTGGTCAGCTGGATGATCTCGGATCAGATCACCACTGGCGCCATTATGCTGACGGGGGGCGATGAAGCCTACCAGTACAACGGCGTTAAGTTTATTACCTCTCGCATGGCGATTGCCTCTGAAGACACCACCGCAGACATCGAAAGCGAAATTGAGCGTCTGGCCCAGCAGGCCCGGCCTCTCGTAGTCAGCATGAATCCGGGCGAGAAGCAGCTGCACAACCCCAAGCCGGTCTATTTTGCCCAGCTCGACCGCCTGATCAAGCTGGATCTGGCGGCCCAGGCCTGCCCCTGGGTCAGCGTGGACTACTTACACGGCGTGGCCTCAGGCTATCTGCGCGAAGTGCTGCGTCCCTGGAACCCGCCCTGCGAGCTGCATGAACTGCAAAACGCCCCGCTGACAGACTTTGGCGGGCTGGTGCCCACCCTGCGCAGCGAAAATCTGGGCGAACTACAGAGCTATTTGCGCCAGCAAAGCCACCCCCTCAGTACGGGTCTGGTGCTGGACGCTGACGGCAGCAATCTGCTGGTGCTGGACGCTGACGGCATGCCCATCGATCACAGCGAGATCTTTGCTTTACTACTGGACTATCTGGTGCAGGAGCGGGGCGCTGAAGGCGGCATGGTCAAACCCGCGCAAAAACACGATCTGCCCGAGCGGGTGGCAGCCCACTATGGTTTGCCCCTGTTTTTTTCAGAGACCAGTGATTTCAGGGTCATTACCACCCAGCTGGTACAGGAAATGGCGGTGATTGCCAGCGATGGGCTGGGTGGCTACGCTTACGACGGCCATATTATGGAGCGCGACGGCATTCTGACGGCCCTGCTGCTGATGGAGCTGCTGAGCGTGCGCCAACGTCCCCTGCGCGATCAGATCGCCGAGCTGCAACAGTTGTAGCCATGCCCCTGCACGCCCTCGTTCAGAGGTTCACCCTCAGTCTGCTGGGACTGGGCATGCTGCTGATGCCCTGCCGGCCTGCAGCGGCTTTGAACAGCAGCCGCTTTGAAGCCGGTCGCCAGACCCTGCTGCAGCGGGTAGCTCAGGAACAGACCCTGCAAGATACGACCCTTAACCCGCATTTCTCACAAAGGTGCGTTCACATAAGGTGTAGGGTATATTTCGGGGGTTTTTACTGAACTCGGTAGCCTCTGAACAGGCCGTTTCACGCTTGATTCATTGTCTTTGTTCGTTCGCTGGGTGAAAGACGACAGGCCAAAGATAACCTGGTTTCAGGCGATTGAGATCTTGGTGAAGGGGCTCAGGCTCACGGTATTCGCAATCGCTTCAGAACCTGTCCCCACAGAGAACGAAAGGGGCACGCGCTCGCCAATTGACAGATCAGGTGCCCACCGACATGCAGGACGCGCGCCGCTACCTTCAACAGCTTGAGCCGAATTGTTCCGGCCTGTGCTTTGGCGAGCTTTGTGCCCGTCAATCCGAGCCGGCGAATCGCTTGCATCAGAACATACGCCAGCCCTGAAAACCAGAGCCGAAGCTGGTTGGCCCGAAACAGATGCGCTGACGTTCGTCCCGCAGCGAGGTCGTGTTTCTGCTCTTTGATCCGGTTTTCCATGTCCCCGCGGGCACAGTAGACTTGCTCGTAAAGATCTCTGGGTGTTGTCTGCTCCAGTGTCAAAGAGGTTACTACAA
>JACYMC010000261.1 GCA_015272195.1 Candidatus Sericytochromatia bacterium | reverse complement strand
GGCCCGGAAACCAGTTGTACTCTGGAGTAACCGCAGAGTTGGTTTTTTCTCGGATAGGATCAAGCCGGTACTGTAGGCGACGGCACAGCGCCAATCCTCTCGATGAGGCCATAGACGCTGCAGGCCTTGAACTAAAATTTTTTTCTAAAGCTTGAAAAAGAGATGTACACTGAATCTTAAGCATTATTTTGAGGGCTTCCTTTCGAGGGATGCCCCATTTTAGCTTAAATCCAACACGGACAATACTTACAGGCTATTTAGGGCTCTCAAACCCTCTCCCTGACTTGTCAAGTCAAAGCTTTGCTTACACACACCGTACAAAAAGATAAAATCACCATGCGCCGTTTGACTGCACTCTCTTTGATCAGTAGCCTGAGTCTGCTGGCCGCCTGCGGCCCCGCTCCGCTGGACGCCGAAACACCCCAGACCGAAGCAGAGCGCATCAGCCGCCTTGAAGAACAGATCAGCAATTTGACCGCCGCGCTGGAAAACAGTCCGGCCGCCAGCAGTGCTCCCAACAGCAGTGCTGAGTCTGCCAGCAATGCCGCTGCGGCAGCACCTGAGGGCAGCCAGGCCGTTACAGCGCTGCATTTTGAGCCCAGCACCCTGCGTCTGAGCCCTGGCGCTCAGCGCCAGCTGGATCTGATCACCCTGAGCCTGGCAGATAACAGTACAGCCGTGATGCGTGACTATAGCAAACTGAGCTGGAATAGCAGCGACACCCGCTATGTGACCGTCGACAATGCAGGCATCATCCGGGCTGTAGCAGCCGGCACGTCGACTGTAACGGCTGCCCTGGGCAATCTCAGCCACAGTTTATCGGTGATTGTAGAGGCCGAGCCGGTGGCCAGCCCCACGCCGAGTCCCACACCTGAACCTACCCCCGAGCCGACCCCTGAAAACAGCGTGCCAGGCCTGCTGGGGATTGAAGGCGTTTCTCCCGATGAGATTGAGGTCACTGTGGGTCAAAGGCAATAACCAGTTTACTGTTAAACGTACGGGCCACGGATGAAGACGGGCAAACGATTGAAACCGTTGGTTTGCTTAATGATCTGAGCAAAGCAGCCTGGTCGTCAGGCAATACCAGTGTGGCCACCATCTCCGCTGCGGGCACTATTTTTGGCGTGTCTGTGGGCACCACCACCATGACCGTGACCTATGGCGGATTCAGTTATCAGTTTACGGTAGAAGTCAAAGCCAATACCTGAGGCTCAGGCGCTTCCTGTTACGGTCAGACGCCAGAATATGTTAACCTGCTTGAAATTCATGGCACATATGCTATAGCACAAAGAAGTAAGGCTTACCTGTTCTTATGACCATTCTTGTCAGTCTGTTACTGTTTGCACTCGGTTTTGTTCTCCTGGTGAAAGGAGCCGACTGGCTGGTGGAAGGTGCTTCTTCTCTGGCGCGCCGCATGCGCATCTCTGATTTTGTGGTGGGCCTGACGGTTGTTTCTTTTGGTACCTCGATGCCTGAGCTGATAGTGAACATCACCGCCAGCTTTCAGGGCAGTTCAGATATTGCGGTGGGCAATATTCTGGGTTCGAATATCTCCAATATATTTTTGATATTGGGGATATCGGCTTTAATTCACCCTTTACCGATTCAGCGCAACACCATTCTCAGTGAAATCCCCTTCTCTCTGGCCGCCACCTTTCTGGTGGGCTTTCTGGCCAACGCCATCCTCTTTGGCGACAAAGCCGATCTTGAAATCAGCCGCCCTGATGGCCTGATTCTACTGGTCTTCTTCTTTCTGTTTATAAGCTACATTGTCTATCTGGCCCGCACGGGTATGCAGGACCCGACCGAAGAGCTGCCGGCTGAATCCCTGTCGATTCCCAAAGCGGTTGCTTTCAGCCTGATCGGCATGCTGCTGCTCTTTGGCGGCGGCAAGCTGGTTGTCGATAGTGCCATTCAGCTGGCCAGGATCTGGGGCATGTCTGAAGCCTTTATTGGTCTGACCATTGTGGCCATTGGCACCTCGCTGCCTGAACTGGTGACTTCTGCCATGGCCGCCTGGAAGCGCAATACCGATATTGCGGTGGCCAATGTGGTGGGCTCCAATATCTTTAACCTGCTCTGGATTCTGGGGGTCAGTGCCTCCATTCGCCCGTTGGTTTTTACAGCCCAGAGTAACCTCGATATTCTGGTGCTGATTGTGGCCAACGCCCTGCTGATTTTTGTCTTGCCCCTGGGCTGGCGCTGGTCCATTGATCGCCTCAACGGTGGGCTGTTTGTGGGCCTGTACCTGAGCTATATTGTTTATCTGGTGCAGCGCGGCTGATCGCAGAGCTACAGAGATGTTAAACTGAACACAGTTCGCCGAGTAGATAAAGGGGTGCCGTGGTGAAGCTGTTCAAAGCGTTTGTGTTGCCATTGTTACTGACCATTTTGACGCCGGTGGCTTTGGCCCAGCCTGAACCGCGCCCGCTCAGACAAATCAGCGGCCCCGCCCATTTCAGCCCGGATGCCCGGCTGCTGGTCCATTATGTCCAGCAGCAGCTGCACTTTGTGGATAGCGATAACCAGCAGTTGCTGCAACGCATTTCCAGTGTGCGCAGCCTGCACCCCAGCCACTTTAATGCCGATGGACGCTTTGTGGCGATCAGCGAAAGCCCGGATCGCATCAGCATCTGGCAGACCCGGCCCTTTACCCGCCGGGTTCAGATTCAGGAGCCTCTGCCTGTCGGGCAGCGGCAGTTCAGTTTTGCTCTGAGTGCCGATGCCATGTACCTGACCCTGGCCCGACTGGAGCCTGCCGGAAACAATTACCTGAACCTTTATCTGCACGTCTGGGATCTGGCCCGGCGGCGGCGCCTGCAGCGTCTGTTTGTGACCCGGCTGGAAAACGTGATGCCAGGGCATACCCCTGATGTCAGCCTGGCTTATCACCCACTCGGTGGCTATCTCAGTGTGGCTGTTGAAAGCATGCCCCAGAGCGGGCAGGCCCCTTTGCTGATGGTGCGGGATTTGCGGCAGCATCAGTGGCTATACTGGCTGCCGGGAAGCTCGCCGCTAAGTTACAGCGGCAATGGCAAATACTTTGCCTTTAGCGTGCCCGGCCCCCAGGATGCGCAGGTACGCCTCTGGCACACCCCCAGCAATCTGCTCAAAACCGTTCCCCTGAGTGCGGCGGCGCCGCCGGCTCCTTTACTGGCACTTTCTGCACGAGGGCGCTGGCTGGCCTTTGCGCGCCCGGCCTCTCTGGGTCAACAGGAGCTGCAGGTGTTGCGGGTGCGTGACCTCAAGCCCGTGCTGAACGTTGCGCTGCAGAGCGGAGCCGACACCTTTTCGTTCCACCGCAACGAACGGCAGCTGCTGGTCTCCAGTCAGGCCAACCCTGACTTTTTACCGCTGCTTTATACCCTGCCTCAGGAATGAGCAGCTACAGCAGCGGCCACTGGCGGCGAAAAGCCTGTCTGATCATCGGTTTGGTGCTCTTGCTGACAGGATGTCAGCCGACCGGATGCCAGCCCCAGCATCAGCCGCGCTTTGGGAGTGATCGCTTTCCACTGAATCCCAAAGATATTTTTGATATCTCACCTGCAACGCCAGTGCCAGTTCGGCAGTTTGAGCAACTCAGCGTGTCTGAAACCGATTTGGCCTTTGCCAGCGCGCTCAAAACCCCACCCGGTTATCGGCGGGTGCGCACCCTGCAGATTGCCGATGGGGTGATTTACCGTCAGTTTGAGCGGGGGGGCAGCCACACCACGCCTGACCCGCGCTATACCCTGCGGGTCCTGTTGATACACCCACGCGCGTTTACACGCTTGCACGTTCTCTTTTCAGATACCTGGGATCAGCCGCTGTATACCCAGACCGTACTCAATCGGCCCGGCGTGCAGGCGCTGATGAGCTGGTGCTTTTTTGGGCGGATTCCAGCGGGTGATATGATTGGCTGGCGCTGTCGCCAGCGTGGGGCGAGTTGTGTGCCGGGCATTTATTATGAAGCCAGTCGCCGTACAGGCAAAAATATTCACCAGCGCTATACCCTCGCACTCAATCATCCGGGGCAGGTGCGCATGTTTCGGGGCGGGCTGGGCAAAGACTCCCGGCGCTGGTACCGCATGGCCATGGGTGGCGGCATGATCCTGTTTGATCAGACCCTGGCGCCGTCGCTGTACTATGCCGTTGGACGCCCCAACTACAATCGTCTTTTCAGCAGTAAGGTATTTAATCACGCTGATATTGTCAAAAAAGGGCAGGCTGGCGATCCCCAGCGGGCAGCGCCGCGCTCAGCGGCGGGAACCCTGCCGGGCGGCTCGCTGGTCTTTGCCAATCTGGGCGAGGGCCAGTATCGCTTTCGCGGGGGGGCCACCCCGGCCTATATGGCCTGGCTGATGAAGCAGATGGGGCTCAACCGGGCCTTGCTCTTTGACGGCGGCGGCGCACCCCAGATGATTCTCAAAACCCCCCAGGGCCGTCAGCTGGTCCGCACCTATCCTGAGAATACTCAGACTTCGAACTATCTCTATAATTATGCGTTTTTGACGCTGCAGCGGCCCTGATTCTTTTTGAAACCATCTGGCGCGATGGTTTCAAACTTCCACGCGCATGAGAATCAGGGAATTTTTTCTGTTGATCACCTGGGTCCTGCGGACTTCCCTCGTTCCAGGGGCGCCCTCCGTTGCGGCCGTCGTGGCCTCCACTGCGGGACGATGCCACTGCTTCCGCCCTCCTGGCTCCAGCAGCGTCATAACACCCCCTCCACTCAGCCAGGTGATGGTGTGTTTGTGCTCCACTAAAAGTTGTTATGATTTGAAATCTGGAATCCCACCAGATTATTTTAATAAATACAGTCAAAGTCAAGTTTTGGTGTTATTTCAGTTTAATGGTAAAATCTTTCATCAATGCTAAAATCGAGAGGACGCTTATCATGTCGTTTAAAGAGGATTTTTCAAGGCTTGTAGAGCAGGTTATTCAACGCAGAGAAGTTTGCCGTAATAACGAGGAAGCGACCAAACAAGCCCTTATAATGCCTTTTCTTCAAATTTTAGGCTATGATATTTGGAATCCTCTCGAGCTGGTGCCTGAGTATAAAGCTGGATGGGCAAAAGCAGAAAAGGTGGATTATGCCCTTTTTATTAACCAAAAGCCGTCAGTATTTATTGAAGCAAAATCATATGGCGAAAAATTGGTTAATTATGATGCTCAATTAGCAAAATACTTCAACTCAACTCCAGAAGTAAAGATTGCGATTATAACTGATGGCGTAACATATAAGTTTTTTACTGATGTACAACAACTGAATATTATGGACAAAGAACCTTTGTTCGAATTTCAAATTGATATGTTAAAACCTCAGGATTTTGAAGTTTTAAACAAACTGAGAAAAGAAAGCTTTGACGTGGATTCTGTTATTCTCGAAGCGGAGAATTTGATTTATCTTAATGGATTCATGAAAAAACTGCGTCAATTCTTCAATAATCCAAGTGATGATTTCATTAAGTTTTTGGCTTCAGATATCTATCCAGGTAGGCTAACTTCTAAGGCTTTGGAAAGAATGCACCCGCTCGTAAAACAAGCTGTATCCACAACACTTGTTTCTATGGTTTCTAAAGGACTTAGCCCGCATTTCTCACAAAGGTGCGTTCACATAAGGTGTAGGGTATATTTCGGGGGTTTTTACTGAACTCGGTAGCCTCTGAACAGGCCGTTTCACGCTTGATTCATTGTCTTTGTTCGTTCGCTGGGTGAAAGACGACAGGCCAAAGATAACCTGGTTTCAGGCGATTGAGATCTTGGTGAAGGGGCTCAGGCTCACGGTATTCGCAATCGCTTCAGAACCTGTCCCCACAGAGAACGAAAGGGGCACGCGCTCGCCAATTGACAGATCAGGTGCCCACCGACATGCAGGACGCGCGCCGCTACCTTCAACAGCTTGAGCCGAATTGTTCCGGCCTGTGCTTTGGCGAGCTCTGTGCCCGTCAATCCGAGCCGGCGAATCGCTTGCATCAGAACATACGCCAGCCCTGAAAACCAGAGCCGAAGCTGGTTGGCCCGAAACAGATGCGCTGACGTTCGTCCCGCAGCGAGGTCGTGTTTCTGCTCTTTGATCCGGTTTTCCATGTCCCCGCGGGCACAGTAGACTTGCTCGTAAAGATCTCTGGGTGTTGTCTGCTCCAGTGTCAAAGAGGTTACTACAA
>JACYMC010000188.1 GCA_015272195.1 Candidatus Sericytochromatia bacterium | reverse complement strand
TATGCCTTCGCTGGTTTCTGAAGGGCTGCGCTAAATCACCCACCTGAAGGGATACCTTTAACACTTCCATCTGAGCAATCCAAATGCCTGGCGTTAGCCAGTACAGGATATGGCCAAACACTGATTTTGAAGTCAGCTGACAGCTGTATGCTGGCAGCCCAAAAGTGCTTTAAAATAAGGCTTTGTGTGCTGTATGGGCCTGGTGATTGCTGCGTATTATTGCTTTAACGTTAAACGGATATTGGC
The DNA here is from genome assembly GCA_015272195.1 of Candidatus Sericytochromatia bacterium. Lineage (GTDB taxonomy): Bacteria > Cyanobacteriota > Sericytochromatia > UBA7694 > UBA7694 > JACYMC01. The sequence goes on along the minus strand of JACYMC010000188.1, from coordinate 5,996 downwards.
TTGTTGATATACAGTTATGGATAAGTTGCACATCAGCATCTTATCCAGATCCAGATAAAGACATCTGCTTTGCTTGTCAGATCCTGTGGCAACCCGACCAGAAACACAGGGCTTGTTTTTTGATGCGGCTATGTGCTAATATTTTATTAAGTGTAATAAATACATTTAATAAGAAGGAGACCCCAACCATGGCTGAAAACACACGTGAACGCGACCTCGTCCTCGCACCCAATGAGTTTGCCTTTATTTCGGATCAGACCAAAGGCAATATCAACGTCTATGTGGGCCCTTATAAAACCAGTCTGGCCAATACCGACCAGCCGGTGAGCTTTGATACGCGCAGCAAGCGCTTCTGTGGCTGCAACCTGGAGGCGGCCACCGGGATTTTTGCCACGGCCCCCGAAGGCTGGTACCTGACCCTTAAAAACCCGGCCCGCGATGGGCAGCAACCCAAAACCGGCACGGTCAACAGTCTGGCGGAGCTCGAAATTGGCCACAAGGTGCATCTGCCAGGCCCGGTCTCGCTTGCCCTCTGGCCGGGGCAGATGTGCCGCGTGCTGCAGGGCCATGCGCTGCGCTCCAATCAGTATCTGGTGGTGCGGGTCTACGATGAGCAGGCCGCCCGCCAGAACTGGGCGGCGGCGGTGGTCAAGCCCCAGCGGGCCGAGGAGCCTGAGCCCGAAGACACGATTACAGCCCTGGTGCCTACCCTGACGCCGCACCTGACCCTGGGCCAGGAGCTGGTCATTCAGGGCACGGAAGTCTCTTTTTATATCCCGCCCACCGGGGTGGAGGTGCTGCCCGACGCCGCAGGGGACTATGTGCGCGAGGCCGTGACCCTGGAGCGCCTGGAGTACTGCATTCTGCTCGACGAAGACGGCCAGAAGCGCTATATTCAGGGGCCGGCGGTGGTTTTTCCGCGGCCGACGGAGCGCTTTGTCAGCCAGCAGGGCCAGCGCAAGTTCCGGGCCCTGGAGCTGAACGAAAACGCGGGCCTTTATCTGAAGGTGATTGCGCCTTACAGCGAAAACGGCCGGGATTATAAAGTCGGTGATGAGCTGTTTTTAACGGGCAAAAGCCAGATGATCTATTTTCCCCGGCCGGAGCATGCCATTATTCGTTACGGTGAGCAGACCATTCACTATGCCGTGGCCATTCCTGCCGGTGAGGGCCGCTACCTGCTGGACCGCCACAGCGGCCAGATTCGACTGGTCAGCGGCCCCGCCATGCTGCTGCCTGACCCACGCCGGGAGGTGATTGTGCGCCGGGTACTGGAGCCTGGCCAGGTCAGGCTCTGGTTTCCGGGCAATGCTGAGGCCCTGGCGTACAATCAGACGCTCCAGGATCAGCTGCACGGCGACTACGCCGAAGAAGCCCAGGTGCGCAAGTTGCTCAAAAAAAGCCGCCAGCAGGCTGAACCGGAGGCCCCCAGCGCGGAGGCAGGTCTGCTGCCGGCGGATGATTTTAATCGCCGTACAGCCTATACCCCGCCGCGCACCATTACCCTCAACACCAAATACGACGGGGCCGTGGCCATTTCGGTCTGGACCGGTTACGCCGTGCTGGTGGTCAGCAAGAGCGGGGAGCGCAAGGTGCTGACCGGCCCCTGCAATGTACTGCTGGCCTATGACGAGGTGCTGGAGCCCGTCAGCCTGTCGACGGGTTTGCCCAAGTCTTCGGAGCATCTGCTGCGCACAGCTTATCTGCGCAGCCTGCACAATAAAATCTCGGATCAGATCACGGTCGAAACCCAGGATCTCTGCCGTCTGAATCTGCAGCTGTCGTACCGGGTCAACTTTACGGGCGATCCCCAGCGCTGGTTTGCGGTCGAAAACTACGTCGGCTTTTTGTGTGAGCATCTGCGCTCCATGCTGCGCAGTGCCGTGCGTCAGCTGCCGATTGAGACCTTTTATGCCCGCGCCACTGAGATCCTGCGCGACCTGATTCTGGGACCGTCTGAAGACGGGCAGCGGCCGGGCCGGCGCTTTGAAGAAAACGGCATGCTGATCTATGACGTGGAGGTCCTGGATGTCAGCTTGCAGGACCCGGAAGTGGAGGCTTTGCTCTTGCGCAGCCAGCGGGCGGTGGTGGAGCAGAACCTGCATCTGGCCGCCGAGCGCCGCCGTCTGCAGCAGGTGCAGGCCGAAGAAAACATTCAGCGCGAGATTGCCGCCACCCAGGCCGAAAGCCAGCTGCTGGCCATTGCCCGCCAGATGGATCAGGCCCGCGAAGAGGCGGCCCGCCAGCAAGCCCAGCTGCAGCAGCAGGCCGCCCAGGAGCAGCTGCGCCTGAAGGCTTCGCTCGACAATCAGGAGCTGCTGGCGGCGGTGCACAGCGCGGAGCTGGCCCGCCAGCGGGAGCGCCAGCAGGCTGAGCTGGCCCTGGCTCAGGCCCAGCTGGAACAACGTCTGGCCGAGCTGCAGGCTGAGGTGGCGGCAGTGGTGGCAAAAGCCGAGGCCATTTCACCGGATCTGATTGCGGCTCTGCAGGCCTTTGGCGACAAGGCCCTGGCCGAGCGCATGGCCGAGTCGATGGCGCCCCTGGCCATTCTGGGCGGCACTTCAGTCGCCGACGTGCTGCACCAGCTCTTGCGCGGCACGCGCCTGCAGGATCTGATGCTCAGCGCGGTTGAGTAAGCGCGCTTTAGAAACTGATCAGGGAGCGCTCCGCTTCAGGAAAAGGCAGGCTTTCGAGCCCGTCGGCACTGAGGCGGAGTCAGATCATGTCCTCGATTTTGACCGCGTGTTCGGTGGCCACCTTTTGCGCGGGCAACTGGTAACGCAGTTTGACCTCGCTGCCCGGCTGGACCCGGATTTTGTCGGCATCGCCCGGCTGCAGGGTCTGACTGTTAAAGCTCAGACCGGCTGAATGACTCATGCCCTGGCGGTGCCAGTCTTCCTGGGGATTGGTATTCTGGTGAATGGCAAAGCTGGTGTAGTTCACTTCAACGGGCACGGTCAGCTGGTTTTCGACCTTGACCAGGCAGCAGCTGTTTTGCGGGCTGGTTTGGGCTTCGGCCTGCTCCGGGGCTTTTTCGCGTGCTGCACAGGCGCTGAGGCAGACAAGTGAGAGCAATACGGGGATCAGTCTGAAGGATCGCATCATGCTCTTTCTTCCTTGGCTGGTTTTGCCAGCAGGTATGATCTGATTTTAAAAACAGCTTAACGGCTGGCTTGATGACTGTCAAATTCAGCCTGCTGGCATAAGGCCCTCTGAATGCTTGATGGCGTTGTAAAATAAGGGCGCATAAGCAAGAATGGCCTCTTTTGCGCTAAAATAGGAGCAATACCTTAAAGGAGCGCAGCCATGAATGTGAAGGCGATGCAAATGGACCTCCAGAACCACTGGCAGCGCCTGGACACTCAGTTGGATGCGGTGACCACTCCGCTTGCGGAAGGCTTTGACACCCTGACGGGCAGTCTCGGCGACACCTTTGATGATCTGCAGCAACAGCTGACAGACACCTGGCAGGACAGCAAGACTTTTTTATCACGGCATTTGGCCTGCCTGCCGCTGGTGGACGCTGAAGCGCAAGCGCAGCACGCACCCTCGGTTCCGGCCCTGGGCAAAGTGTCTGTGGGCACCGAGGGCAAAATCGGTCCCGGCACACGGGTGCTGATTGTCGGTGACTCTCAGACCGTGGGGCCTTACGGTCAGACCCTTGACCAACTGGCCCGCGCCACCGGTGCGACGGTGTCTACCCAGGCGGCCTGGGGCGCGTCGCCGCCCTGGCTCTTCAGCGGCCACGAAACGTATAAACTCTGGACCCGCGACAGCGAAGGCCAGGCCAATACCCAGATGCGCGTGGCAACCCCCCTGCTCAACGATCTGCTGGCCCGTGAACGGCCCGATGTGGTGATCGTGACCATGGGTGGTAATATGATCGCGGGTCAGGCCAGTCAGGGCGAAGTCATGACCCAGGTCAGCCAGATTGGCAATGCGGTCAGTGCCAGCGGCGCAGAGCTGGTGTGGGTGGGGCCGCCCAAATATGACCCCAATAAGCGCAGCGCGGCCGTTTTAGAGGCCTTTTATGCCAAACTGCGCAATGCAGTACCTGAATATGGCACCCTGATTGACTCGCGCCCACACATCAGTGAATATGCCGGCAGCGACGGCCTGCACTATAGCGGCGACAAGGGTGAGCGCATTGCCCGTGAGTGGGCCAGGGGCGTCTTTGGCGAGATTCAGCAATTGGACTGATCAAAACCTGATAAGCGATTTGATGGCTGCCAGCTGTTATCCGGGCCGGTCATCAGGTACAATACAGACATGAAGACTTTTTCGCTCTCTGTCTATCGCCACATCACGTCCATTCTCCTGCTACTGTGTCTGATCCCGGGCTGCGCGCCCTCTTACGCCGAGCGCATGATGCAGCAGCTGGCGGCAGATGATGCCGCACCGCTCTATGCCCTCACAGGTGTCAACGTGATTCCGGTGCAGCCAGCGGGTGTGTTATCTGATCAGACCCTGCTGGTGGGCCAGGGCCGGACTCTGGCCCTGGGACCGCGTGATACGGTGGTTATTCCCGCCCATGCCCGGCAGCTGGATCTCACCGGCCGCTATGTTTTGCCCGGTTTTTCGGATATGCATGTGCACCTGGCCCAGGAACGCGACCTGCTTTTGTTTCTGCGCCACGGCATTACCCGCGTGCGCAATATGGCCGACAGCAGTCCGCTGGGTAAGCTGGTGGGCTTTCCCCATACGCCGGCCCTGCGCGAGGCCATTGCCACCGGGCGCAAGCTGGGGCCGCAGATTTTTGCATGCGGGCCTTTTTTAGACGGGGATCCGCCCCAGAACGGGATCACCACACCGCTCAGCTCGCCAGCGGCGGCCCGGGCCGCCGTGCGCCAGAGTGCTGCTGAAGGCTTTGACTGCATCAAGGTTTACAATCGCCTGCAGCCGGAGATCTTTGCCGCCGTGGTGGATGAAGCCAGGGTTCTGGGCTTGCCCGTGATGGGGCATGTGCCCCATGATGTTGGACTTGACGGCGCGCTGGCTGCGCCCATGAAAAGCATTGAGCATCTCAATGCGTATATTGACAACTTTGCCGGAACCTATCGCGTGCCGCCGGAGCGCTGGACTGAGACCGCTGCCGCCACAGCCGCCGCCGGAGTGTATAATTGCCCAACCCTGGTGATCTGGGATCAGCATCCCCCGTCCGGTGGCTTTGAGGCCGTGACGCGCCATCCCCGTTACCGCTATGTGCCGGATTATTTGCGCTGGTTCTGGCAGATTGCTTACCCTGAACTGTTTAACGTGACCTATGCCGACAAGAACCATTACCTGGAGCATATTCTGCAGCTTTCGCTGCCGATGGTCAAAGCCCTGCATGAGGGCGGTGCCCCCCTGCTGGTGGGCAGTGATGCCAACCTGACGGGGATTTTTCCGGGCTGGACCGCCCTGCGTGAAATGGAACTGCTGGCCCGCGCGGGGGTGCCCAGCCAGGCCGTGCTGGAGGCCGCCACCCTCAACCCGGCGCGCATGCTGGGGCAGGCTGAACACAGTGGCCGGATTGCGCCGGGCTACGCTGCCGATCTGGTGGTATTGGGCAGCAACCCCCTGGAAGATATTCGGGCTGTGTACGATACCGTTGGCGTAATGACGCAGGGGCACTGGCTCAGTGCCCAGACCCTCGATCAGATGCTGGAAGCCGATTTGCCGCCTGTGTCTGAAAAGGCCGTTAACTGACAGTGCCGACCTGAAAGCGCAACACCGATTTTTTCGGCTGTCCTGGCGTCTCCTGTCTTTGAGAATTATTCAGGCTTCAGGCATAATCAAACAGTGATTCAGAATGAACCGTTCTTCGCACTCCCTGAGTAGACTTGAGGGGATCGGCTGAAGTTTTTTTACACATGAAAGGGTCTCCTTGAGGCGATGGATTCAATAACCACAAAGAAATCATCTACAAAAGGAGACCCTATACCAATGGATAAAAAAAAAGGTATCCCTTCAGCCCCCTTCCCAAAACGCAAATCTCGGCTTAATCTAAAGACATG
>JACYMC010000090.1 GCA_015272195.1 Candidatus Sericytochromatia bacterium | reverse complement strand
TCAATGTTTGAAGCATGTTTATGGAGTGTTTTAAGGTTGGCGGTTTCAAAACAAATGATGTGCAAAAAAACCAGCCAGGACAGCGTGAGCAAATGCTTTGCCCGGAATTGATGACGTAAGCCTTCCAGGCTTTTTCTGATTTCAGGGGGTATACAAGAAAAGGAGTACATGGTAGCTTGGCTTCAGACCTTTTTGTATGGTTTTTATTTTGTTTGTGGTTATTCAAAATATACACCATTCTAAAAAGGTCTTCTTTCTTTGCTTTCAGCGATCATGTCAGGCAAAAGCTATGAACATTGAGTTATTACTGATATGTGCTGCCCTGCGTATGCCCTGTCAGGCAAGCTGCTTAAGACTCCACAACATCCCAGTCGGGCAGGCTTGTTTGCACAAGCCCGCGCTCTGCTCCGCCGCGAGCCTGTGTCAGCAGACTTTCGTCTGACGTCAATCACCAGTGACACGCCAAAAGCATGCCCCCTTGGTTCCGCATGGATTCTGGGGTAGACTGAAGCAGCGCTTGATTCAGGAGTACCTTTCATGAGTTCAAATCTTGGCATGGCCACGGGTGAGCTGCAACGCATGCCCGAAGTCCGCGGTGGCGGCAACAGTCTCTGGCACGAAGCCGGACGCCGCCTGCTCAAAGACAAAGTGGCCGTGGTCGGCGGCATTGTGATTGTGCTGCTGGTGGGTCTGGCGCTGCTGGCCCCCTGGATCAGCCCCCATGATCCCAATACCCAGTACCCTGGTGGCACCTCCTCTTACGGGATGCCCCTGCCCATGCGCAGCCACGGCAAGCAGCTGACCCTGACCCTGGCCCAGCCGGCGGAGCGGGCCTACAGCGTGCCGTCGACCATTACCTACACCAGCCCTGACGGCCAGTATGAATTCAGCACCCGCCAGAATATCGGCTTTGAAGCCGGTGAGCAGAGCGTCACCGTTCCGGTCAATCCGCGCCGACCGGAGATGAGTGCCGCCGGCAGCGGCCTGAGCCTCAGCCCGACCGGTGAAGACCTTGCCCTGCTGAGCATCCCTATTAGCGCCGCCCAGCTCGAAAACCAGCATTACTTCCCACTGGGTACAGATGCCAGCGGGCGCGATGTGCTCAGCCGCCTGATTTATGGCGCGCAGGTCTCGCTGCAGGTGGGCATGATTGCCATTGGCATGGCCGTGCTGATTGGCACCGTGCTGGGGCTGGTTTCGGGTTATTTTGGCGGCTGGATCGATGCCGCCATTATGCGCCTGACAGATATTATGATGGCCTTTCCGGATCTGCTGCTGGTGATGGCGATTGTGGCCGTGGTCAACCCGGCCGAGGTGGCCTTCTTTCAGATGACCCAGAAGATCGGCCTGACGCCGGAGGTGATATTTATCTGCGTGGCCATTTCAGTGGTCAGCTGGACCCAGTACGCCCGCCTGGTACGCTCACAGGTGCTGAGCGTGCGCGAACAGGAGTTTGTTGAAGCCTCACGCTCCCTGGGCGCTCAGGACGGCTTTATTATGTTCCGCCACATCCTGCCCAACGTGGCCGCGCCGATCATTGTGGTCGCCACCATGGGCATTGCCAGTGCGATCATGACCGAAGCCTCTCTCAGCTTTCTGGGCTTTGGGGTCAAAGTGCCCACTGCCAGCTGGGGCAGCATGATCAACGACAGCCTGGGCTACTTCCGCGATGCCCCCTGGATCCCTCTGATTCCCGGTCTGGCAATTGCCATCACCGTCTTTGCCTTTAACCTCTTCGGCGACGGGGTGCGCGACGCGCTGGATCCCCGCCTGAAATAAGTCCCACAACCGCAGGAATTCACGCTTGCAGCGGCCGGCGAAAGTTTTGGGGCTTCAGGCGATATAATAGAGACAGCCTGCAATATAAATAAGGATACCTGTTTATGGGAAACGTCAATATCAACGGACGTACTGTGGACCCGCGCTCGATTCGCCAGATTCCCGTGCCTGAAGGCGAGACGCCCAAGTCCTATGTCGAAAAAAACCAGAGCCTGATCAGCAAAAACTTCCGCGACGAACTCTATTTTGAGCATGAAGGCCAGCTCTTTGTCACCGAAGACAAATTTGTGGTCGAAAACATCGGCATTCGCAAAGCCCAGGACGCCAAAGTCCGCGTTGACGCCATTCCAGCGATCCCCATTCTGATCGACAATGAGCCCGACGCCCACAAGGTGACCGGCATTGAAATCCAGGGGGCCGGTCCGCACCAGCGCTGGCTCGAAGACAACCTCAAGCTCAAAAGCGGGCGGGCTGCCAATTTACACGATCTGCAAAAAGAAGCCGACCGGCTCTTTAAAAGCAATCGCTTTTTATCCGTTGATTTCAGCCCCAGCGCCACCGACAAAGGCATTCAGCTCACCCTGAACGTCCAGCCCGTGCCCGAAAAAGTACAGATTCACGGGCTTGACCCCCAGCGCATGCAGGCCATGCAGGATCTCTTCCCCAAGCCCCTGACCCGCGAAAACATTGATAAGGGACTCAAAGCCCTCCAAAGCAAGATGGATCAGGACAGCCAGGTGGTGGTTCGACAGGTGCAGCCCCATATCAATGGCGACAGCCTCGACATCTACCTCGACGTCAGCACCCTGCCCAGCCAGCTGCAGGTTTCAGGCGTGCCGGCCAGCGAGGCCGAAACCCTCAAAGGCTTTTTTCAGCCGCCCTATAACCCGGCCTCTGTGGATCAGGGCATGGAAAAACTCAAGGCCCATTACGCTGAGCGCGGCCAGATTGTGCCCCAGCTGACCTTTACCTACGGCCAGAATGAGGCCGGCGAAGGCGTGCTGAGCGTCGATCTGCGCAGCACCGAGATGCCGCAGCAGCTCGATTTTAAAGGTATGACGGTCTATAGCCCCGAAGTGGCGCAGGCCCTCTTTCCCAAACCCCTGACCATGGAAAACATCCAGAGCGGCATGCAGGCCCTGCAACAGAAATACGCCGACGACGGCTACCTGCTGATGCCGCCTGAAGGGGTCTCGGCAGACCTCAAAGACGGCCAGCTGACCATCAATGTACGCGAAGCCAAACTCAGCGATATCGCTTTCAGCGGCAATGATAAAACCAAAAGTGAAGTGCTGCAGCGCGAAATGCGCCTGAAGGCCGATCAGCCGGTCAACCTCAAAACCCTCGACGATGACCTCAAGCGCGTCTCGGGCACGGGGCTCTTTGCCAACGTGCAGCACAGCGTGGAGCCGGACCCGGAAGATCCCGACAAGGTGCGCGTGCGGGTGCATGCCGCCGAAGACAAAGCCTCCAGCTTTAACGTAGGGGCAGGCTACAGCCTAAGCAACGGCCCCTTTGGCACCGCCAGCATGAACCTGGGCAATATGGCCGGTATGAACCGCCGCGTCAGCGCAGATGTCACCCTGGGCACCAAAGTCTGGGGCGGCGGATTAAACTATTACGACCCCTGGGCCTTTGACAACCGTACCTCTCTGGGGGCTGGTGTTTACCACCGCCAGTGGCAGGGGCCTTACTCTGACGAAACCCGCACGGGGGCCAAAGTCACCGTGGGTCGTCCCCTCGGCGATATCTACGACTCGCCTTGGCGCATGGACCTGACCCTCGACGGCCAGCGGGTGGGCATTGACCCCCAGTACTCGGTTTCAGGCAGCGGCACCGATTTTCGTCTGGGTCTGAAGCCAACCCTGACTTACAACACCCTCGACAACCCCAGCCTGCCCAAAGAAGGCATGAAGTGGCAGACCTCAGCCGAGCCGGTCTGGATCAGCGGCGAAGCGATCGGCAAGCTGGACAGCCGCTTTGACTATTACCGCCCGCTGGGCAGCTCGGAGCGCTTTACCCTGCACGCTGGCGCCCAGGCCGGCACCAGCATTGGCAACACGCCACTCTACGAAAAATTCAATAACTCCGGCAGCGGCCGCACCTTGCTGGGCTGGGAGTCTGACGGCAGCCTGGTGGGCTCCAGTTACGCCATTGGCACCGCGGGCGTCAACGCCGAAATCTGGGGCCCCGTCAGCGCCACTGCCCGCGTCACGGCCGGTGACTTCTTTGACGGCACACAATTTTCGCCAAAAGTCGGCGCAGGCGTGGGCGTCAACGTCAAGCTGGGCAATTTTGGCGTGCTGCACGCTGGCTATGGCCACAAGCTGGTGGGCAAACAAGAGGGCGACAAAGGTGGTGCGTTTCATATTGGCTTTGGCATTCCCTTTTAAGCCGTGCTCCTGAAACGCTCCCATCAGCCCCTGTTTTTAAGCGGGATTATCTTGGCGCCTGCCCGTAGGATCGCTCTAATTGCGCACAACAACAAGGTTTATCCAGCCAAAGGCAAGGGCATCTGGCACAGCAATAGTCACCAGCAGCTCCAACACCTGAGTACAGCATCCTGAAATGGACAGCACCAAAATCGCTTCCCTGGAGGCCCGCGTCAGAGAGCTGGAAGAAAGCCTGCAAAAACAGAGTACCGTCCTCGAAAACCAGATCAACCGGCAGCTGGAGCAGGCCTACGCCCTGCGCCAGCATAAAAAGGTGCTCAAGGCCCTCAGCAGCAGCGAAAACATCATGGCCGGCGATATGCAGAAGGTTCTGCAAAAAATCACCCGCAGTCTCTCACAGACCCTGCAGCTCTGTCAGGCCAGTGTCTGGTTTCTGGATACTGAGCACCAGCAGCTGGAAGAAATCTGCTGTTATCACAGCGCTGAGAGATGTTACTCCGAGGGCCGGCAGCTGCAGGCCGTAGATTATCCAGATTTTTTTAAAGCCCTGCGCAAAAACCGGGTGCTGGCCATTCAGCAGGCCCGCCACGATCCCCGCACAGAGGCCCTGATCGGCAGCTTTTTCAGCGAGTCCAGCGCGGTACTGGTCTCCCCTTTTGCCTATAACGGGGCGCTCAAGGGCTTTCTCATTCTGAACGCCCCCCAGGCCAAAGACTGGACGCCCGAAGAGGAAGTTTTTATTTCGTCTTCTGCCGACTTTATTACCCTGACGCTGGAGGCCGCTGAACGCAAGCGGGTCGAAGAAGAACTGCTGCGCAAAGACAAATTGCTACAGCAAATCGTGCAGGCCGTCAATAATCTGATCACCATTCCAGACTTTCATCTGGCCATTCAGGAAGTGATCGCCAGCCTGGGCAAAATTCCGGATGTGGATCGGGTCTATATCTTTGAGAACCATCTGGATATGCAGAGTGGTGAGCTTTTGCTGAGCCAGCGCTATGAATGGACCGCGCCACATCTTTTGCATCAGAAGCCTGAGCCGCAAGACCCGGCTTACCCCCAGCAGCTGCCCCGCTGGCTGAAGCTGCTGCAGCAAGGCGAAGTCGTCCAGGGACCCGTTGAGCAGTTTCCGGCAGCGGAGCAGACCCAGCTGGTGCAGCAGGGCATTCAGGCCATTCTGGTCGTGCCGATTGAAATGGACAAATGTTTCTGGGGCTTTATCGGGCTGGAAAACCGTCACTCTGAGCGCCCCTGGACTTCCAGCGAAGAATCCTTGCTGCGCATGGTCGCGGGCGCCATTGGTGCCACCCTGGAGCACAAACGGGATGAAGCAGCACTGGCCTACAGCGAAAGCATGTTCCGCAACGTGTTTCAGTCGGCTTCGGTCGGCATTGCGATTATCAACCCCGATGGCGGTCTGGCCCGTGTCAATGACGCCTTTTGCCAGATGCTCTCATACCGGGCCGAAGAACTCATTCACAAAGAGATCTACACCCTCTGCCACCCACAGGACGAAGACACCCATCGTCAGCGTCTCAATCTGGTCTTAAGCAAACAATTGCTGCAGTTTCGCACCGAAAACCGCTACCTCAGCAAAAACGGCGAAACGGTCTGGGTGCATTTTTCGGCCTCTTTGATCCGCAGCCAGCATGGCGAGCCGCTCTGGATCATTGGCATTGCCGAAAACATTACCGAACGCAAACGGGCCGAAGAAAAATCCCTGCGATCAGAACGCTTGCTCAAAATGGCCGGCTCAATGGCCCGGATCGGCGGCTGGGAAATGGATGTACACGGTCTGCAGTCGGTCTGGACCGACGAAATGTTCAAAATTTACGGCATTGACAACAGCCGTGTACCCGAAAGCCTGAGCGAATGGCTGGCCCCCTACCCCCAGGCCGCCAGAGAACAGCTGGAACGGGCGCTGAGCGTCCTGATGCAGAATCAGGAACCTTTTGAGCTGGAGCTGCCTTTTTACCAGCGTAATGGCCAGCTGCTCTGGGTACACCTGCGCGGGCGGGCACGCATGGAAGGCCGTAAAGTCAGCGGTTTTTACGGTGCGATTCAGGATATCACCGAGCACAAGCGCATTGAGTCTGAGCTGCGTGAGCTAAACGCCCGCCTGGAACAAAGGGTCTCTGAGCGCACCCAGGAGCTGAAAACCTCCCTGGCCGAACTCGAAACTGCCAAAATTGCAGCGGAAGCGGCCAACCTGGCAAAGTCTGAGTTTCTGGCCAATATGAGCCACGAAATCCGTACGCCCATGAACGTGATTCTGGGCTTTACCGAACTGCTGCAGGAGGCCCTGCAGGATCCCCGCTGGCTGGAATACCTCGCGGCCATCCGCTCGGCTGGCCACACCCTGCTGGATCTGATCAACGATATTCTGGACCTGTCCAAAATTGAAGCTGGCAAAATGCTGATCGAACACAGTCCGGTTCATCTGCCGGATATCTTTCAGGAAATCCAGAGTATTTTTGGCCCCAAAATCCGCCAGAAAAACCTGAGCTTTGACTGTGAGCTGCCGGCTGATCTGCCGGGCGTGGTGATGCTGGATGAAACCCGCCTGCGCCAGGTCTTGTTTAACCTGATAGGCAACGCCGTCAAGTTTACCGATACAGGCCATATCCGCCTGGGTGTCACAACCGAAGCCCTGCCACAAAACCCAGGCCTGATCCAACTGGAAATCCAGGTAGAGGACACAGGCATTGGCATCCCGTCAGAAGATCAGACCCGTATTTTTGAATCCTTTCAGCAGCGGGAAGGCCAGAGTAACCGCAAATATGGCGGCACCGGGCTGGGGCTGAGCATTACCCGCCGCCTGGTGGAGATGATGAACGGCAGCCTGGGCCTGGAGAGTGAAGTGGGGCGGGGCTCTGTGTTTACCGTGCGGCTCAATCAGGTCATGGTCACCCAGGCCCTCCCGCTCGAACCCACACACACCGAGACACCGGCAGCCGTACACTTTGCACCCGCCAAAGTGCTGATTGTCGACGATGTACGCCTCAACCGCAGCCTGATTCAGCAGTATTTTGCCGACACCCCCCTGCAGATGCTCGAGGCTGAAAACGGCCAGGAAGCATTGGACAGCTGCCGCCAGCACCAGCCCGATCTGGTTCTGATGGACTTAAAAATGCCCGTAATGGATGGCTATACAGCCACCCTGGAGCTCAAGGAAAACAGAGAAACCGCCCATATTCCCGTGATTGCCCTGAGTGCTTCGGGCATGCTGCAGGACGAAAGCAGCATTCTGGCGCAGGGCTTTCATGGTTATCTGCGCAAACCCGTTCTCAAACAGGATCTGTTTGAAGCCCTGTCACACTTTCTGCCGCACCAGCGCCTCACCGCCACGCCCCCGGCTACGCTGCTGGTTTCAGCACCTGAAGACAGCGAGAGCCTGACAGCAAGCCTTAAAAGCCTTGAAAACAGCTGGCAGATGGCCAGAGACTCGCTGATCATCGATGAAATCGAAGCCTTTGGACAGGCCTTGCAGCAACACGCCCGGCAAAGCGGCCATGCCGTGCTCGATCAGCTGGCAAGCAAAATCTTAAGCGCCTGCAGCCAGTTTGAAATGGATAAACTGGCCGGTCATATGACAGAATTTGCTAAACTGACAGAAGCATACCTCACCCCACAGGAGTAGCCCGTGTCCGAAAAAGGCCTGATTCTGATCGTGGATGATCTGCCCCAGAATCTGCAATTACTGCATACCACCCTGCGCAACGCAGGCTATAAGGTAGCAGTGGCCAATACAGCCGCCGTAGCCCTGGGATTTTTGGAGCGCAGCCAGCCCGATTTGATTCTGCTCGATGTCATGATGCCAGAAATCAACGGCTTTGAACTGTGCCAGCAGCTCAAAACACTGCCGGGCTGTCAGGCCATTCCGGTCATTTTTTTAACCGCCCGCACCGATAAAACCGATATTCTGCAGGGCTTTGAAGCCGGCGGCGTGGATTATATCACCAAGCCCTTTGAAAACCTGGAGTTACTCAGCCGGGTACAGGTACATGTGGCCCTCAAAAAGACCCAGGACGCCCTGCGTCAGACCAATGCAGAACTGCAGCGCCTGAACCAGGAAAAAGGCGAGTTTCTGGGCATTGCCTCTCACGATCTCAAAAACCCCTTAACCGCCATTCTGATGCATGCCGAAACCCTGTCTCAGGATCAGAGCCTCAGCCCGGCCACGCGTGAAAGCGCTCAGGTAATCCGGCAATCTGGCCAGCGCATGACAGAAATCATCCACAATCTGCTCGAAATTCACCGCCTCGAAGACGGCAGACTGGAGCCACGTCAGGATCTCTGTGATTTACAGGACCTGCTCAGTGAATCCATATCACAGCATCTGACCCAGGCCAGACGCAAAAACATCACCCTTCAGCAGCGTTTCAGCCCGGAGCTGTGCCTGGTCGAAAGTGACTGGCAATTGCTGCTGCAAATCCTCGACAACCTGCTCTCCAACGCCATCAAATACGCCCCCCCTGGCAGCGAAGTGGAAATTGGCATGCAGGCCGAGGGCGCACAGGTCAAGTGCTGGATAGCCGATCAGGGCCCCGGCTTCACGGCAGCCGATCAGCAACAGATGTACCAAAAGTTTGCCCGTCTCTCGGCCCGACCCACCGCTGGTGAACACTCGACCGGATTGGGGCTCTCGATTGTGCGGCAGCTCTGTGATCTGCTGCAAATCCAGCTGAGCTGCATAACATCCCCCCAAAAAGGTGCCTGCTTTGTGTTGAGCTTGCCGCGCCTGACTGACCTGCCGGCCCTTGATAAAACAGCAGTCCCTTAGCGGCGCATCCGGTAAGCGTTTAATTCTTCCGGCCGGCTGGGCTGCAGCCCGTAATACGAGATCAGATTGCGGGCAATTTCTTTAAACACCGGCACAGCTGTCAGGCTGGCGTAATGGGCTGTTTTGGGCGCATCAAAAAGCACAAAGATCACAAACTGGGGCCGATCCGTGGGCAGCACCCCCACAAAAGAAGACATCACATCCCCGTTATAGCGACCGCCAACCACCTTATCTGCCGTTCCGGTTTTGCCACCTATCAGATAACCGGGCAGTTTGGTCCCGTGACCTGTGCCCCCTTTGCTTTCCACCACTTCTTCCATCATCTTGAGCATATCCTGGGCTGTGGACTCTGAAAGCGTCTGGGTTTTGACCGGCTCAAAGGCTTTAATCACATCTCCTTCGGGTGACACAATCCGCTCAATAATGCGCGGTTCAACCCGCACGCCCCGGTTGGCAATCGCCGAAGTGGCCGTCACCACCTGCAGGGGCGTCACGGCCACACCCTGCCCAAAAGAAACGGTGGACTGGCGGCTGGCCGGCCAGGGCAGGGGCGGTAAAATGCCTGCCACTTCACCATTCAGACGCGAGTGGGTCTTGCGGCCAAAGCCAAACTTCAGCAGCAGGTTGCGGTGCTCTTCGGGAGGCATCCGCCGACCCAGAATGCTGGTGCCCACGTTACTGGACACTTCCATCATCTGCAGGGGCGTCAGCATGCGCACGCGGCCCGGTGGCTGATGATGGTCATGCACCGGCCAACCATCCAGATGAATCAGCGTCGGTGTGGGAATCACTTCATCAATGGTGGTCTTTTGGGCCTCCAGAGCAGCAGCTACCGTAAAAATTTTCATGGTCGAACCCGGCTCATAAAAGTCGGTCACGGCCCAGTTTTTAATGCGCGCATCCCAGCCCTGCTGAATAATCTCATTGGGGTTCACAGAAGGGTTGGTCGCCAGGGCCAGCAAATCGCCGTTATCAACCCGCATCACAATCGCCACGCCCCGCTCCGCCTGGGTGCTTTCCATGCCTTTTTGCAGTTCGCGCTCAGCGATATACTGCACGTTCTCATCGATGGTCAGCACCACTTTATTGGCTTTGGACTTTTCGGTCAAAAAAGGCAGATCCCCTTCGGCCCGCAGGAGCTCATTGCCATAGGCGTCTGTCAGAATGCCCACTTTATTGGTGCCACCCTGCAAAAATTCATCAAAAGACTTTTCAATCCCTTCACGGCCTTCATTGTCAATATCCGTATAGCCAATCAGCGAAGACCCCAGGTTGTCATGGGGGTAAACACGCTTGTTTTCTGACAAGATACCAATGCCAGGGATTTTAAGCGCCCGCACCGCATCAGCCACTTTTTCATCTACTTTGCGGGTCAGGTAATGCCAGAACTGTTTTTTTTCCAGATCGGCCTGCAGGTCCGACACCGACATCTCCAGCACCGGTGCCAGACGGGCGGCAATTTCAGCCGGGGTATTTTTAACATATTCAGGATCCACGTAAACCGAGTAGGCCTGCACATCCAAAGCCAGCTTGTGGCCATTGCGATCCGTAATCATGCCGCGCTTGGCAGCAATGCGCACCAGTTTTTTTTGCTGGGCAGCTGCTTTGCGCAAAAAATCCTGGTGCTGATAAATTTGCAGGTAAGCCGCCCGACCCGCCAACCCCAGAAACGATAACAGCAGAACCAGGTACAGGACGTGAATACGCCGGTCAATCTGCTGTGTGCGTGAAATGGGTGGCGCTGGGGGCATCAGCGCTTAAAAGCCGATCGGCGGTTGTACGGGGTAACGCACAGGACTGACATCCAGTGCCGGCGGATGGGTGGCCTGGCGGTAAAGCTCTGACTCAATGCTGATGTAATGATACTGCTCTACAGGCTGCATGCCCATGGCCTGCGCACGGGACTCAACGGCGGGCAAAGTTTTCAGCTCGGCCAGCTGAGCCTGGAGCATATCGTTCTGCTCCTGAATCTGCATAATCTGCTGCTGCTTTTTATTGGCCTGGTTTTCGATCAGCACGGTATGAAAATACACCAGAAAGGTGCAAATCAAGAGGCCAAAGACTGAAATAATCCAGCTGCTGGCAATTTTTTCAGTGCGAATAACTTTGCCGGTAGCAATCTGGCGGGTATCAGCGTGGGGTGCAGCAATGGCCTGTACACGGGCTGAGGCATTGAAGGCAGTACTTGCAGCCATGAAGGTTCCGTCCTATTTCAATTCATTCAATTCATATTTTACACGTCTTTGCAGCGCTGGGCTACGCGCAGGCGTGCACTGCGGGAAGGTGAATTGGCCCGGATTTCTGCTTCGCCTGGCCGCAGGGCCTTGCCTGAACGCTGCAGCAGGGGCTGGTGCTGACAGGTACAAACCGGCTGGCGCGGTGGACAAAGACAATCCTGACTCCAGTAGCGAAAAGCCTGTTTCACCCGGCGGTCTTCGAGCGAATGAAACGATATCACCGCCAGACGCCCTCCTGGTTTGAGCAGACGCATCGCCACCGGCAAAACCGTCTCAATGGCCTCCAGTTCATCATTGACAGCAATGCGCAAAGCCTGAAAAACACGGGTGGCCGGGTGAATTTTTTCCCGACGCGGAACTGCTTCAGCGATGCATTCGGCCAACTGGGCAGTGCGCTCAAACGGCTGCTTTTGCCGTGCTTTCACCAGGGCATGGGCAATGCGTCCGGAAAAGCGTTCCTCACCCAGGGTCTGAAACAGATGCTTCAGTTCAGCCTCAGACCACGTATTCACAAGGTCTGCCGCACTGGGCGTGTCTTCAGCAGGGTTCATGCGCATATCCAATGGGCCATCCTGTGACAGCGAAAACCCCCGTTCAGCTTCTTTGAGCTGAAAAATTGAGGTTCCCAGGTCCAGTAAAACCGCATCCAAATCGCTGATTTGCCAGTGTGTCTCCAGGGTCTCAAGCGCTGCAAAATTGGCGTGAACAAGCTCAAAGGGGTGGCCGACTTGCTCGAGGCGTGCGCGGGCACGGTCCAGCGTTCGGGGATCCCGTTCAATACCCCAGAGAAAACCCTGGGGACCTATTCGCTCCAGCAGCAGTGCGCTGTGACCTCCGCCACCCACCGTGCAGTCCAGTACCCGGTCGCCTGGCTTGGGGGCCAGACTTTCCAGGACTTCCTCGGACATCACCGGAATGTGTTCCAGAGGTGTTCTGTGCAAATCCAATACTTCCTCTACCATCTTAACGGCTTTTTGATACTTTCACTCGTATGCATTGTCACATATTCTGACACAACGCATCAAGAAAGCCGCGCCATAAATTCCTGAAAACGACGGTCTTTGACCAGTACCTGGGACTGTAGCGCCGCCTGCAGTGCAGCATCCTCATAGGCCCATTGGGCATAAATTTCAGGCAGACGGCCGGCAAGATAGGCGGCATAAAGAAAACGCACCCCGCTGGCCATGCCTGGCAACTGCTGTGGCAAAGCCGCCCAGCCCTCGCCACTGTTGCGCACTTTGGACACAAACTGGGCATAGGTCCGCGCCGGAAAGTGAAAAATCTCCAGCGGCTGCACCGGCCAGATATCTGAGGCCGCCAGCGGCAGCACCGAATGGCTGCCGGCATGCACCACAATATCTGCTTCGCCGCGATGGCAGACTTTATCAGACAGGGGCTTGCCCATAAAGTTGCGCGTTTGCGTCTGACGATAGGTCAGATGTTGCCAGAAGGGATGTTGAAAGGGACGGCGACTGACAAAGTTATGGCGGGCGACCCGCACCAGGCGGTAAGCAGGCGGGACGCTTGCAAGCACGGATTTGAGAGAGCCTGCATCAGACCACCAGAACTCATCGGCATCATTGTTGATCACCCAGTCCGCCTGAAAATGCAGATAGGCGCGGCGGGCCAGCTCAGTCATCCAGGCCCCCTGATAAAACGCCCGCCCGGTATGACGAAAAAGCGTCACCAGGCCAGCGCTTACAAAGGGCTGCAGCAGCCCAGCCGTCTGATCCTGAGAGTCATGATCGAGCACCAGAAAGTGGTCTACACCCTGGGCCTGGTGATAACGGATCTGGGTTGCAATCAGATCCGCCTCATCTTTGACCAGCAGGGTCATGACCAGCTTCATGATGTTGAAACAGATTTAGCTGAGGGCCTGTTTGATCTGGGCAAAACCTTTTTCAATCGACGCATCATCCGTCGAAAACGACAGGCGCAGGTGATTGGGCGCCCCAAAAGCCGAGCCCGGAACGACCGCCACATGGGCCTCTTTGAGCAGATGGGCCGCCAGCGCATCGTCATCGGCAAAGCGCTCACCGATCCAGCGCGAAACGTCCGGAAACAGATAAAAGGCTCCCGCAGGGCGCACGCAGTCAAACAGCTCGGTGCACAGAGGGTAAGCGAGATCCAGCCGACGCTGAAAGGTCTGCTGCATCTGCTGCATAATGGCCGGATCCATTTCAAGGGCCGCCAGCGCACCATACTGGGCAAAGGTGCAGACATTGCCCGTCAGGTGACTGTGCATGCCGTTAATGGCTTTGACCACCGGTGCAGCAGCCACCAGATAGCCCACCCGAAAACCGGTCATACAATAGCTTTTGGAAAAGGTCTGGGTGGTGATCACCCAGTCGGCAATCTCGGGGCTCAGGCTGGCCATGCTGATATGTCGGGCCTCATCATAGACCAGGCCTTCATAGGCTTCATCTGAAATCACATGAATTTCTTTTTCAACAGCCAGCTGGCCAATGGCCATCAGGGCTTCACGGCTATACACCGCCCCTGTAGGGTTGTTGGGCGTATTCACCAGAATAGCTTTGGTCCGCCGCGTGATGGCTGCTGCAATCGCATCCACATCCGGCTGATGATCAATGGTGTCCACAAAAACCGGCACACCGCCCGCCAGTTTGATCCCCTCAGGAAAGGTCACCCAATAGGGCTTCAGCACAATGATTTCATCACCAGGGTTGCACAGGGCCTGAAAAATCATATAAAGAATCTGCTTGGAACCATTGGCGATCAGCACATTGGCCGCTTCTGCCACAATACCGTTTTCTTCGCGCACTTTTTTGGCAATGGCCTCGCGCAGTGAGGGTTCACCCGGTACGGCACCATATTTGGTTTTACCGGCCTGCAAAGCCTTCACGGTGGCCTGCAGAATCGGTTCGGGGGCGTTAAAATCCGGCTCCCCGGCATTGAATGAAATAATCTGTTTGCCTTCGGCTTTGAGCTGTTGCACCAGCCCCATCAGCTGGGTGGTACTGGATTCGGCAATGGCGCTGATACGCGCTGAAAGTTGAGCCTGAGTCATGATCTGGCCTCCTGCATGATTTTGCATCATTATATCGGATTTGCGCTGTCACAGCGTAAAAGCCCGGCCTGTATTAAAAAAGGTTTAATTTTGGTTCAACTTTAAATTCAAAGCCACAAGAAGTGCCCACAGCAAGCTTATAATCACTGCAGAGAATGTTTTGCGTAAGAGAAGGATGTCTGCCATGCCCGTCGAAATTAACGGTCAAACCGCCGCGATTGCCCACACCCCCCTGAGCACCCACAAGCTGGCCCCTGAGTTTCAGTCCGCGCTGGGTTTGCGGGTCGCCATGCAGGTCACCAAAGACAACGGCATTGACGAGCTTTTTGTCGAGCAAAACAACAAAAAATACGTTTTAACCAGCGATCAGCTGGACCTGAGCAGCCTGGGGCAGAACCCGCAGATCAGCCTCAACGGCCAGCCCGCCAGAGTGGTGCACTTCGACAACGAAGCCAACAGCCTCAGCGAACGCTTTCAGACCATTGCTTCCAACGCCCTCAAAGACGGCCTGTCTAACGGTGTGGGCGGTGCGGCAGCCGGTATTACGGTGATGCTGCTGGAGCGCAAAGTGCTGGGCACCGCCGGCAAAGCCGGTATCTTAATCGGTGCCGCCGTGGGCTTTGCCTCAGGTTTTGCCTGGGGTGCTGGCAGCAGCGTGACCTCAGATCTGCGCAGCCAGCCCAGCGCGCAATGGAATACCATTCATGAGATTGGTCAACAGTTAAGTAAAGATCAATAAAAAGAGCTTACTGGTCCGGCAGAGACTGTTCTGCAGCCTGATGCATCTGACGAAGCACAGACTGATTCCAACGCGCTGAGAAAAAAGGCACTGCCTGATACAAAGAGGCTTCTTTGTTCAGCGGCAGCAAAGGGACCAGAAAAGGCTCCGGCTCAGAACAGCGCTTGAGCCAACCCTGGAACTCGTCGGGGATCTCAGCGCTAAAAATCAACTGACACCCGGCCTGCAGAGCATCCAACCAGATCGCGCCCGAGAGATCACTTTCGGGTTCACAGTAAACCACCTGTGGTTGTGTCTGCGAGGCCAGAATTTCAACTTTAAAATCATCCGGTTCCAGAATCACAAGTTCCGGAGCCCTTGCCCCCAGGGGTTCCTGCTCCAGAAAACTGGAAACACTTTGATAGGTCAGCTCAGCATCAACATCCGTAAAAAACAGAAGCAGGGCGATGGAGTCGTTGTCAGGATAAGCTTCCAGACAGATTCTTAAAAATGTCTGCCATTGCTCTGTCTGCCGGTGTTCAAGAATCATCAGCACCCGATAGGCTTTTTCAATCTCGATATGATTCAGGGCTGCAGCAGCGTCAACAGAAGGGCAAAAACGTGGCAGTACCTGCTGCGGAAACCTTGCGAGCGGCTCGGGCAAATGCCTTTGCGCGGCACTTGTGGGTGTCCAGACGCCCTGCACATCTGAAACGTGAGTTTCAAGACCTGGATACCAATCCAACCAGGCCCTCTCTGTATCTGCGTCTGATAGTCGCCAGAAACCCTGATGACAGGTCCAGAGCTGATGTTCTTTCACAACAGGTGTACGGCGGGCGAGAAGCTGAGCCGGCTGATCCTGGACAAGATACTGCAGATAAATCCTGTTCTGGCGTTGGGTCTCTTCAGGCAAAGGGCCCTGCTGGCTGAAAGGCATCCAGGATATATCCACTTTTAAATCAGCAAATAATGTCGGGTCTGAGCGCAGAGCACTGGCCCAGTGGCGCTGCTGCTCAGTATACAGCCCTGGATATCTGAGAATAATATCGGCTTTGATCTCACTTCTTTTCTGAAAATGGCCCTGGGTATCCAAAAGACTGCCCTGCCTGTGCACGCGGTGATAAAGCAGCGCCTTTTCAGCCTGCATGCCAAAGTACTGCCGGGCACCACAGGCAATCCAGAAGTCCCAGTCCTCGCAAATAATCACCCCTGTTTTAATGCCCCCCAGTTCAGACCAGGCCTGCTTGCGGAACAAGCTAGCTGTGGGCACAATATTCCAGTTGGTGAGCAGCCCAAAGTCATAGGGGATACTGCCCCACAAGGCCTGACTCATCCCAAACTCCTGCAAGCGCGGGTAAACAATCGAAAGATGGGGGTAATTTTCCACCACTGTCCAGCATGCCGTCAGAAAACCGGGGTTGATTTTATCGTCAGCATCAAGGCAGAGAATCCACTCTCCCTTTGCAACAGTGATGCCCTGATTTCTGGTAATGGCAGGATCGCCCGAGTTGGGCTGATGAATGACGGTCAGAGGAAACTGAACATAATCACGCAACAGTTCCTGACAGACTGTGAACGTTTCATCTGTACTGCCATCATTGACAATGATGATTTCTAAAGGCGCATAGTCCTGCTGCATCACGCTTTCAACGCACTCTCTTAAAAAGGGGCCGTAGTTATAACAGGGAATCACAACAGAGATCAGACCTTCTTGAGGTGGCCTCGCCGCTGTCTGCTGCAGCATCAGCTCAGGATAGCGGTCAAGACAGGTGATATCAGCAGCCAGAAGCCGCAGACAAAGATGTGTGTATGCCAAAAACGGGTCATAATCTGTTAAATCGCGTTCATGCAAAGTCTGGCCCTGCCATTCCAGATAACTGAGATGAAAGCGCTGCGCCCAGCTGAGAAGGTCTGTCTGATCAGAACGGCCTGCTACCAACTGAATATAAGGCATAAGTTGGGCCAGACTCTGGCTTAATACACGGTAATCGAGGATCAGGCAATGCGCCGATAAATCTGCGGACTGAAGGGCAGACTGAAACTGAGACATCCTGGCGGGAGCACTCAAAACCAGCACGCGACCCACACGGGTTTTCAGCGCCTGCAAAAGTTCAATATCCAGGGTGTCCAGGCAGGCGGTCAGCGCCAGTGGCGCCTGCTGTACAAAAGCCCGCAGGTCCTCCGTAAGGGCTTGATCTCTGGTGTGCAGACTGCCAGGGCTCCAGCCAATCACAGCACTGGCATCGGGCAGCTGAATAAACGTTGTTTTTAAGCGCGCATTCAGGACACTCCATTGCCAGATCGGCGCTTGCTTCAAAGGTGACTGCGGCTTTGAACTGCGCCTTAAGGCCGGCAACGTACACAAACCCAGCTCCAGAACAGGCACGTCCTGCAAAACCCTTAAGGCCCCGGTATCTGTCGCGATCCAGGCAGCATAATCCTGCAGGGTCTGATGGAGCGGCATTGTTTGCCCAGGAGCCTGAAGCTTATACCAGATTTGCGGGGCTTCCGCATCCCTGAGCATGGCGGTCAATGCATCACTGTCACAGATGCAGACTTCAGGACGGTAAAAGTCCAGATAAGCCCGGAGAATCCTTGCATTCACATTGATATCCCCGGTTCTGACAGACAGGACGACAGCCGTGAGATCTTGCGCAGGCTCAGCGTCTGTTAGATTTAAAATCACATCAGAAGTTTCCAGCAGATCAGCCTTTAAAAAAGCCAGTCCTGCCGAAGTGCTCACCACAAAAAGCCGTTGACACTTCATATCCATTTTTCGCTGTCCTGAATATAACGCGCCACAAGCTGCCGATCTTCAGGCGCTGTAAAGGCCTCCAGCAGGGTCTGGCGCTGACGCTGATACTGCTGCCGGTCTCTGGTTCTGGCATATGCCGCACGCCAGGCCATGAGCTGCACAATATGCCCTAAACCTGACTGTATCTCAGCAGAAGGCAGGGTGACCTCAGGCAGAGACCAGTCGATCTGCGAAAAGGCTTTTAATGTGTTGTCCAGGGCCTGAGTACCCACCGCTTCACACCACTTTTCTTTGGTCTGAATCACAGAGCACACGTTGCGTTCACGTGCAGACCCATCAGATAAAATCAAGTCAATCTGCTGCTCCAGGGCTTCCAGACTGTGAACCACATGAATATCCGGAGCCAGATAGGCTGTATTCAAGCTGAGACTGTCTGTAAAAGCCGTCCGCAGCTGAATAATCGGAGTTTCAGAAACGGCGGCTTCAATCATCGAGGCGGAGAAGTTATTCAGCAGAACACAGACAGAGACATCTTCCAGCAATTCAGCCAGAGATTGTTCCCTGCCATAAAAAGGAATAACGGTATGATCCTGGCGGGCATAATAATGCACATAGTCATGCCGGGGATGCGGCTTCCAGATGAACTGAAGATCCTTGCGACGCTCAGCGAGCGCAAAAATGCCCTGTAAGGTCTCATAATGCTTCAACAAAGAAAAATCAGCCACTTTGCCAACCCCTGTGCCCAGCAACAAGCGATTGGTCAGATACATAATTTTGGGCGGCTGTTTACCCTGGGCCGGAGAATGCTTAGGGCGTTTCTGTTCCAGCACGGCACTTTCTTTGCGCAGATCGCCGACCACAAAACAGTCCCGGCTCACTTTGTCTTTGGAAAGCTGGGCGGCAAATTGCTGGCCACGCACGAGGGCATAGTCAGCAGGGGGTAAATCAGCAAAGGTATCTTTGGCCATATAACCCCCATGCACCACATGCATCAGACGCGTTCCCCCGCTGCGCATCGTGTTAATAAAAGCCGCCACGGTCTTGGTAATATGCCCGTAACCAAACATACACACAGCAGGCGCAAGCGTTTGCTGTAAATAATGCGCCACTTCAATCACCTTATAGATTTCCAGGCAGCTGTTATACAGCCAGTCTTGCTGAAAAGCCAAAAAGGGATTATTCAAAAGATAGTCGTAGCTTGCTTTATCAACAGGGTTTGGATTTTGCAGGGCCCGGCGCACGCTTTCTGATATCTGGTCATACTGCGCCTGTGTAAACCAGGGCCAGGCATAAAGATATCTAAAATCCAGCGCAAGGTATCCCGGACCTTCTTCATAGCGAAAAAAATGCTGTGTCGAAAGATAGATAAAAAAATAATCCGGGCTCTGCTTCAGATAATCTGTCAGCAATGGAATATCATGACAGTCACTGGAGTTGCCAATCAAAATAACGCATTTTTTAGGGGGCTGGGCCACCAGCCTGTTCAGGCTTTCGGGGGGAGTTAAAGGCACCAGTGCGGTCTGCCCCAGATTGGTTTCTGAGACAATATGGCGAATATAGTGGTTGGAATCATCTGTTTTATCCGGCGGATTGAGCCAGTGAACCCGTATGTCCTGCTGCAAGGCCCAAAACGCCATGGCGGCCTGAATTCCGTCTGATTCAAACAGCCCGCCCGTATCCAGATAAACGGGGTGTTTCAGCGGCGCGGTGAGATAAAAATGCGCCCAGGTTAAGCGCTCAGACAGTTGTTTTAAACCCTGAATCGCCAGAATAATGGCGCGGTAAGGATAAAAAAATGACGCACTGACAGACTCCCAGATGCTGACACCGCGGTGTGTAAGTGCTTTCAGTTCAGGGTAAAGCCCATTGAGCCAATCTCTGAAGTCCAATAAAAATGGCAGGTGCTGGTTCTCATGACAGGTCAGATCCTGCAGATAAAAATAGCGGGCATCAGCCGGCAGCAGGGCCGCCACGTCGATATCCAACAGCAAATAGGCGTTGTCCTGCTCAAATAAGCCGGGCTGGACCTGCCTGAGATGCTCATACATCACAGAGTCAGAGAGAAAGACCAGATTTTGAACGTGCAGCATTAACAGACGGCGTCCGCTTTACCACCATCCACCTGAAATACCGTCTGGCTGTAATTAAAGCTAAAGTCGTTCTCATTGCGTTGGATATTGTCAGGATCCAGAGGGCCTTCGCGCTTGTCGTGCACACCCTTGTCATTCTGGTAACGACCGGTTCTGATATAGCGCTCCTCATCCAGGCCCAGCTGCAATAATTCATTCAGCTGCTCGGCACCCCGTTTGATTTCCTGCATAATATCTTCATCTGACAGCTGAGTCATATTCAGACAAATATCCTGGCGTTCGGTAATAGAATCCAGATAAGCGTCTTCATCTGTAATAAAACCGTGTTCTTTGGCATAGTCATACATTCCTGTTCCCGGCAGGGGCAGCAAAAAGCCAATGCTGGGGTAAACTTTGGCTCGCAAACACTGTGCAAAGGTTTCCCGAATCGATTCGCGAGTTTCAATTGGGTAACCAAACACCACACTGGTATTGCAGACAATATCGACTTCTCTGAGAATTTCAACCGTATCTAAAAAAGCCGAAACGTCAATGCGCTTGTTCATCATTTCGAGAATTTCTTTATTACCGGACTCCAGTGAAAAGCCCAGGGCCTTACATCCAGCGGCTTTCATTTTGTGAGCAATCTCAATACAGCGTTCACGCGGCAGCTTATTGCGGCTGAAGAAATCCACCCGAATCGCTGCACTCCACGAAAATTTCAGACCCGATGCCAGAATCTGGTCAGCCAGGCGCTCTGCCTGCTTGGCAGAAGCAAAGCTGAGATCGTCCCAAAAGTTAATATAATTGGCCTGGTATTTTTCAATATTGCGTCTGACTTCTGCCAGAATGCTTTCAGCTGAGCGGTGTCTGTAAGGATCGTTCCAGAAAACATAATGGCAGAATGTACATTTGAACACGCAGCCTCTGGCAGTACTCACTGGCATCACACGAACAGCCTGGGGATTCTGAGTATCAAACCCATGCGATAACGAAGCCGAGCTGATGTATCGCTCGACATCAAAGAAATCCCAGTTGACCATCTCAAAGTCATCTACCGGTCCCGTTGCGCGCACCGGCGTTTTGATCATCTCGTGACTGACCGGGTGACGAAAAGCAATACCGGCAACATCGTCCAGACTCTGCTGCTGGCGCAAAGCTTCTACGGTTTCATAAGCCGAGATTTCACCTTCACCGATGACCACCACATCAGCCTGCGTATGTTTCAGAAACACTTCAGGAATGGAGCCCGCCACCGAGTTCCCCACAATGACTTTGGCTTGAGGTTGGTGCTTTTTGACGGTGTTCACAAACCATTTGACCCATTTATAATGGGTTACAATAGAACCCAGCATCACAAAATCATAGGGATGCTGGCGAAGATAGTCTTCAATGTATTCATCGGAATACTCGTTAAGGTCAACATCCAGTAAGTCAAAGGAGTAACCGCGGGTCTTAAAGTAGGTCATGACATAGCCAAGGCCAATGGGTAAAAGCTTTGAGAACGAGTTTTTTCTCAAACAGGGATTGACAAAAAGCAGACTACAGGCTTCTTTAGGCTTAGCGTTCATGACTACCTCATTCAAATACTGAAAATTAGACTTCAGAGTATTTAAAGGCATTTTCCCATAGTTCAGCCTGGGCTGCAAAGACTGGTTAGCCTGAATGACTTTTCCAGAAAATGCTCTTAATAACAAATTTAAGAATTGCCGGAAGTCCAAAAGGAATAGATGCATTATGGAAGTAAAAATAGCCGGACGCTTGATAGGCCAAAGCAAACAGCCTTTTATTATTGCGGAAATGTCTGGGAATCATAACCAGTCGTTACAAAGGGCTTTAGACATTGTAGATGCAGCAGCCCATGCTGGCGTGGACGCGATTAAACTCCAGACCTATACAGCAGATACCATCACAATGGACGCTGTATATACTATTCAGGATCCTGAGTCTCTATGGCGTGGGAAAGACCTTTATCAACTCTATCAGGAAGCCTATACGCCCTGGGAATGGCACGCAGAGATTTTTGCACACGCCCAAAAAAGGGGATTAATTGCCTTTAGCTCACCTTTTGACGAGTCCGCTGTAGACTTTCTGGAAAGCTTAAATGTACCCGCCTATAAAATAGCCTCATTCGAAAACACGCACCATCCGCTCTTAATAAAAGTAGCACAAACAGGCAAGCCGGTTATTTTATCAACAGGTGTGGCTTCCCTTGAAGATATTCAGACCGCTGTTGACGTTTTAAGAAAGGCCGGATGTAAAGAACTGATTCTTTTAAAGTGCACCAGCAACTATCCGGCCGATCCCCTGCACAGCAATTTGTTAACGTTGCCAGACATGCGTTCACGCTTTGGCGTTGAGGTTGGCTTATCTGATCACACAACAGGTATTGGCGTGGCCATTGCTGCCGTAGCGCTGGGTGCCTGTGTCATTGAAAAGCATTTTACGCTGAGCCGCTCCGATGGTGGCGTTGATGCCGCTTTCTCTATGGAGCCGGAAGAAATGCAGACCCTGGTCACTGAAGCCAAACGGGCCTGGACAGGATTAGGTCGAATCAGTTACGAACTGAGCGACTCAGAAAAAAAGAACCTGATTTTCAAACGCTCCATTTATGTCGCGGCCGACATTCAAAAGGGCGAAACCCTGACGGAATTTAACACAAAGATTATCCGGCCAGCAGACGGTTTGGAACCACGTTACTATCAGAAGATCCTCGGTCAGAAAGCAAATAAAACCCTCAAAATGGGACAGCCCCTGCATGCAGAAGACCTTGATTTAAATTTATAAGCCAAAGAGTGCCCTCAATTAATCGCGTTTTTCCAGCAGAAACCAATTCATATCGTCCATCGGAAAGACAGGATCCCGGTGATAATAAAAACCATAGTCGACAAGTCTTAAGTCAGGGTATTTATCCATCATTTCGCCGGCAAAATCACGCTTGAATAATTTATTGCGGTGCCCCCGGTAGGGTACTTCCACAGGTGTTGGACTATAATACTCAGCAATGCATATATACCGTTCTGAAGACTGATACATCACATCATAAACTTCAGCCAGATTGTCTGGAGATATATGGATTAAAACCCCCTTAATGAGCACCAGGTCCCATTTTTTTTCTGGTTTAAAGCTCAAAATTGATTGATGTCTGGCATCAATCTGCAATTGCATCAGTTGTGTGTAGGCCTGCTGATTGATCTCAACAGCAGAAAGCTGGATGTCAGGCCGAAGTTGTTTAATCGCCATCAAATTGGCGCCAATATTTGCCCCCAACTCCAGCACATCATTCACGGCATGTGTTTTGGATAAAACACGCGAAAAAAACGCCAGATTAGCCGGTAAATAAAGCGCTGCCTGATTGCGCTGAATGTAGGCGTGACCAAAATCTCCGGCCCAGAAGGCCTCCTGCTCTGTCATGCTTGACGATTTCACTTTAACTTAAGCTCCCGTTCACGTTGATTAAATGTTTCAGTTCCAGCACAGAATCTATCCTTTGGTCTGCTTCAAAATCTGGCGTTAATTCAATCTGGCGATATGACCCGGTCATGACCCGGATGGTTTTTGCGCCCTGTTTTTTGAGATTGACAAAATCCTTGTGAGGATTATCCCCAATATAAGTCATATCAGCAAAAGAACATTTTTCCTTCTGACGAATTTTTTCAAAACAATAAAGAGACGGCTTGGCATGTTTCAGACCATAGCGGTGCGTAATATAGACTTTCTTAAACAAAGGAGCGATCTTCAGGGCTTTAATTTTGTTGTACTGCACCTCTTTATTGCCGTCCGTCACCAGATAGAGCGGAAAAGAGCGTGAGAGTTCCAGAAGCATCAGGCGCACATCTGCTGACATGGCAATGCTGGGCTGATGCGTCCGGTAACAGGACAGTGCTTTGTGCACATTGTTTTTAGTATAAGCACCGATTTCTTGCAGCAAAAGGTCAAACACAGCACCTCTGCCCTGTTGTTTTAAAATCTGCATCATGCGTTCTTTTAAATGGTGTGCAGAGATCTCAAAGGCTTCAGCCAGCATCTTGGCCACCGCATCAAAACCACTCTCCACGTATGTCAATTCATCATACAAAGTATCATCAAGATCAAAAACAAGAACCATATATTAATATATCTTGAGGAATTCTTATTTGTTTTATTGCTAGGTTTTTTCTGATAAAAGGCCGTGAGTCAAGGCACATACCGTGTGCTTCCAACAGCCCCCAGAAAAATGTATCCAGTCCGGCCGCGAGCGAAAGGGTGGAAGCCCCACCAAAACGACAATTACACTCAATCACATGCAAGATATTCTGAGAATCCAGAATGGCCTGCATCACAAAATGGCCTTTCAGCCCCAGCTTCCTTGCATATATCGCAGCATTTTCTTCGATCTGAGCATCACGGAAATAAGTCGTCACCTGAGATTCACCATTTAAAACCTGATCCCGGGTTCGCAAAACAATGCCTTTCATCTCCCCCGTTTGCGTGGCATAACCGTCAATACTGATTTCCTGCCCCTCAATATAAGGCTGAAAAACAGGATCCTTTAGTTGTCTGGCATGCTTTTTGGCACAGTCCAGCGCAAGAGCTATTCCTATATTGTGCGAACCCGCTCCCTGGCGCTCTTTAACCACATATAATGGCGCAGGAATCTTTTCAGGCTCCAGCGCTGCTGTAATCGCAGGAATACCCTGCTCCCTGCAATAAGAAGAAAATACAAGTTTGTCCAGACAACGTTTTAAGGCTTCTTCATCAGACCCCAGAATAAAAATGCCGGCTTGCTGAAACAACGCACGGTGCCTGGCCCAAAAAAGCAGTTCTCCATCGCGTGTGGGAATAATCAATCTGATATTGTGCTGCAGACAATGATCTTTAAGGCTTTCTGCCTGGTTATCCGCCAATATAGGCATGGGCCAAAAAACGTCGGCATAGTATTGTGCAATCGCGTGTTCATTTATATCACCGGCATATACTTTGACCCGTGGATGAAATCTTCTGGCGGCATCAGCCACTGCAAAAATCAGGGGGATTTTTCTGGCGGCACTGGTAATCAGAATATTGCCTGGAAAGCGGTTCAGCGGGATCCTTGATGGTTCTGGCAAAGACGGTTGCTGCCCCTGCGTATAAGCAGCCTTTAAAAAGCTGTGAATCACGGCATCCCAAAATACGCCTTTAAAAAAGACCCTTTCTTTTAAGACGCCTTCTAAAACAAAACCATTCTGCTCGACCAGCGCAATATGCTGCTTTCTAAAACCATATATTTCTGTCGAGAGACGATTCAGGCCCAGTTCATCAAACGCAATATGTTTCATCAGTTCAAGAAAACCCTGAAAGGCATTCTGATATTGCGTTGGGTCCTGCATGATCTGGGGATCCAAAAGAAAAGAGACCTCAGCATGAAAGTCATGCCAGGCAATATGCACCAGCCCGCCATAACCTATAAACTGCTGGCGATGAAAAAGTGAAAAAATAACCTGTCTGGGCTGACGCTCAGACAGAGATGGCCAGATAACGGTCTTAAAGTAGGTTTCCTGATCTTCAGCAGACAAGGGCTGTGATTGGCGTAAAATTTCAATCTGCGCATTTCGCCACACACGAATGGCTTCGATTTGATCTGCCTGAATGGCTTGAATGCTATAGTCTTGCCAGGTGTAAACAGACTGAGGCAGGCAATGGTATTTTTGTATCAACCCCAATCTCCTTAATCAATCACAAGATAAGAACACAAGGGATTCAGCGGAGATCTGGTTATTTTATAGCGATCCAAACCAAAAACCTCTTTAAGAGCCAGTGTTTCGCCTGGAAATTTCTCATAGTTCAACTCATCAAACGCCAGCACACTGCCTTTGGTCAGATGTCCTTTGATGGCCTGCAGACATTTTTTGGTCGGCAAATACAGATCAAAATCAAAATAAGCCAGGGCAATCAGGGTTTCGGGGTGTTTTTCAAGATACTGATCGATTGAAACCACAGCATCGCCTTTCACCAGAGAAAATTTGCGCAAATGTGAAACAGGGCTTTCATTTTCGTGATAGGTCAGAATTTTCTCAAGATAAATCTCATAGTTTTCAGACACAGAATAAGCGCCAGTTGTCAGTGCCGAAGCCCTCCCATCTTTAGCGTCAATTTCAGGAAAACCTGTAAATGTATCAAATCCAATAATTTTTCTGTTATAGTTATAGGGCTCATACATGCCGCGAAAAGACTGAAAAAGGGCCATATTTTGCCCCCAGCGAACGCCAAACTCCATCACCACCCCATGAACAGATATGATCTTTTGATAGAGCTCATGCATAAATAAAATGCGCGACAGGGCCTGTCTGTTCAAAAACAAGCCCAAATTCATCATCAGTTCATTTTCAGGAATCGGACAGGCTTTAAACAATTGCACAAAGCCCTCCCGCATCAATTGTTCTTTTTCATGTGCATTAGAAAGGACATTGTAATCATTGTTCATCAACCAGGCCCTCAATATATCCTTTTTAATTTAATGGCTTTAATGTGTAGAATCCCGTGATTTGGCGACCAAAATCCAGTTCAGCCATGGCCTGGTAAAAGCGATTGGTGCGCTCAGGCGAATGGGCATGAAACAGGTTCTCCAGTTTGACTCTTGCCAGATGTGCCGCCTTGCCTTTTTCAGGCGCGTGATGATAGTTGGAGTGCTCGTTTAATAAAAACAGATCAATGGGAAAGTCAGCCAGCACCAACTGTTCAGACCAGCCGGCTTCCAGACAAAGGCGTTTCAGAGATGTTCTCGTAAAATAAGAAATATGATCAGGAACAGCCACCCAAAAGGGTTCAGAAATAATCTTTGCCTGCAGTAAATAATTCTGAAAAAACGAAAAATCATTCGGGACCTGCACAATCAGATAACCTGCGGGAGATACAAGCTTTTGAAGTGTCCGAAGCAAGGCCAGAGGATCCAGCACATGTTCTAATACATTGCTGATCCAGAGAAGATCATAGGTCTTATGCTGTTCTATCAGCTGATGCAGAATCAGATAAATATCTCCTGCCAACAGATCGTCCAAACAATGCGGATTCATCTGCTGACAACCAAAACGACTATAATCCACCCCGGTCACCTGCCAGCCCATCTCTTTAAAAAACGCCAGTGTAAAACCTTCGCCACACCCAACATCAAGAAGAGATCCTGATTCAGAGCCACTTAGCGATTTTAAAGCCAGATATTTTTGGGCTATTTTTGCCCGAAAATACTTTAACTCGTCCTCCGGGTAGGTTTTAGCATAATTGCTATGCTCGTATTGATAATACTTTTCAGCATAATATTGCTGCAGCTCACCTTCGCTGGGCTTCTGCGCCAGCTCAAAGTAGCCCAGCCTGTTTTGTATCACTTCTTTGCTGTTGATCTTCATAGCTTTTTTTGTTCCACATGACTGTTGATATCAGACAGGTCCGGGTTGGCCTCAAGAATACCGGTGATTTGGATATGGTTCATATCTTCGGCATGATGTTCTGCAATCAGCCGTTTGATCAGCTCATAATCCTCGGGAACGTCTAAAGTGATCCGATAGCGGCTTTGATCCTGAGCCTGTTTAAAAGAAATCAGCTGCACATCAGGTAAGTTTCTTAAATACATATATGGTGTGACATGTTCACGCTCATATTGATGACTGGCGTGTTCATAGGCTTCTTTTAACAATTCAAATGAAAAAATTTCAAAATCAAATCCTCTGGGAAAGGTGCGCTCAAGAGAATTGGATAAATATTTTTTTTCTGCCGGTGAGGCGCTGAACATCTGCAGACCTTCTTGAATCAGATGTCCATCAATCAAAGGGCAATCAGACGTCACGCGCACAATGACATCCAGTTTAAAATAGCAAGCTGCTTCATAAAACCTGGCCAGCACATCCTGCTCGCCGCCTCTGTAAACAGGAAGCGAATACTGTGTACAAAACTGAAGAATCGGTGTTTCAGCTTCCTGATCTGTGGTGGCCACATAAACTGGCAGGTTTGACCATAGAAGGCGTTGAATATGGTAAGCAAGCAGAGGCTTATTTGCAGCTGAAAGCAAAATCTTGCCAGGCAACCGGGTGCTACCCATTCGAGCCTGCGTCACAATGCCAACCTGCCTGGTGCGCTTACTTACCATCAAAAAACTGCCTTATTTTTTGAATCACATGGTTTTGCTGGGCATCACTTAAGTCCGGATATAGGGGCAAACTTAAACACTTCTGATAAAAAGATTCAGCCTGTGGGCACAGTCCTGGCGCAAAACCCAGTTGCTGATAATAAGGCTGCCAATAGACAGGAATATAATGCACCTGCACCAGAATATTCTCTGCATGCAGATAGCTGTACAAAGCATCACGCAAAGGGGTCTGCACAATATAGAGATGATAAGCATGTGCTATTAATTGTGGATTGCTCTGTGGAAGCAACAGCGGTAAGTCGGCCAGGGCTTCCTGATATTTTTGGGCCAGCTCACGGCGACGTTCAAGCCCTGCAGGGGCACGCTTAAGCTGAGAATGAGCCAGTGCAGCCAGAATATCGGGAAAGCGGTAATTATAGCCCAGGGCCAGCATCTCATAGTACCAGTTGCCCCGTGCAGACCTTGTTGTCGTAGGCTGTTTGCTAATGCCATGTGTACGCAGTAAGCAAAGCTTTTCATACAGAGTCTGCGAACGGGTTGTAATGACGCCCCCTTCGCCTGCAGCGATATGTTTGGCCGGATGCAGTGAAAAAGTACAGGCTTCTTCAAACGCAGCATTTCCCACCCGCTGCCAGGTGCCTTTGGAATCTAAAAAAGCGGCGCCGGGCGCATGACAGGCGTCATGCAAAACCCATAGATCATAGGCATCAGCAAGGGCGCGCAAACGCTCCAGATTTAAGGGGTATCCTGCCAACGACACCGGAATAACGCCAGCATATGTATTGGGCTTCGCCTGCTTCAACATGTGCTCCAGACTGTCGAGATCCATTAAGCCGGTCGCCGGATCACTATCGCAAAACGCCAGGCTTCCCCCACAATACAGCACCGCATTCGCCGAAGCGACAAAAGTCAGCGGCGTGGTAATCACCTTGGCATGGCTGTTGACGCCCAGGGCCAGAGCAGCCAGATGTAAGGCAGCCGTACCGTTGGCAACAGCCACCGCAAAGGGCGCACCGACATAGTCAGCAAAAGCCGCTTCAAAAGCAGGAACGGCAGATCCCTGGGTCAAAGCGCCATGCAACAAGACATCGGAGACAGCTTCGATGTCTTCGGCGGTAATCTGATGGCGCGTATAAGGTATCGCTTCCATAAGTGTTTAGACGATCAACGGCATCTGTTGAATCAGGTTTTGCAGTTGGGCAGAAGATAACCAATCGCTGTTTTGATTGGAGGTATAGAAAAAGCCTTCGGGCACCTTTTTGCCACCTGTCTGCAAATCCCGTTTGACGCTCCACCAATCCAGGTTTGGATAGATAATATATTCCCGCTCATATTCGTAGGCGTTCAGACTGTCTGTTTCGGTGATCATGGCTTCGTGGAGTTTTTCTCCGGGCCGGATACCCACTTCTTTTAATTGAACACCCGGCAACATGGCCTCTGCGAGATCCGTGACTTTAAAAGAGGGAATTTTGCTGACATAGATCTCACCGCCACGGCTGTCATCCACAGCCTTTAAAACAAGCCGCACCGCTTCATCAAGAGAAATCCAAAAGCGGGTCATACGCAGGTCAGTAATCGGAAAGACCTGTACCCCCTGCTGGAGCAACTGCCTGAAATAAGGGATAACAGATCCCCGGCTGCCGGCCACATTACCATAACGGACCACAGAAAAACGGGTCCGTTTATTGCCCGTATAGGCATTGGCCGCAACAAATAACTTATCTGAAACTAGCTTTGTGGCGCCATAAAGATTCACAGGGTTGCAAGCTTTATCCGTTGACAGCGCAATTACCCTCTGTACGTTGCGATCAATGGCTGCATCCACAATATTTTCAGCACCCTGAATATTGGTTTTCACAGCTTCAATGGGATTGTACTCCATCAGAGGCACATGCTTTAAAGCGGCAGCATGGATGACCAGATCAATCCCGTCAAAAGCGCGATAAAGCCTTTCTTTATCACGAACATCACCAATAAAAAAACGCAGTTTACTGGCCTGCTCCCGCAACTGATGCTGCATCTGATACTGCTTATACTCATCACGCGAATAAATAACGATTTTATGTGGATTGTGGTGGGTTAATATATGGCGGACAAAATGGCTTCCAAAAGAGCCTGTGCCACCTGTGATCAAAATGGATGCGTTATCAATCTGCATGCGGTTTCCAAGTTCATTAAATTCACTGCTAAAGCATTCTGGTCAGAACCAGAGTAACACGTTTCTAAGATAATCAGCCAGCCAGGGAACGTAAGGCCGATCCGCGATTGAGAACAAAATATGCATTTATTTTGGCGGATATCTGGCATCCCTTCTGATCGTCAGACCGTATGGATTTCAGGTCGGGTTACTCGTCTCTAACAATAAATCAAGCCAGCGCTGCGCCTGAATCTGACCATGATGCAGACGCACATCCTGCTCAGTATGCAGTACCAGCCAGCCCGGCAAAGCTCGCTGCATTGGCTGCAAAATATCAGACAGGGTGAGGGTACTCAGCTGACCTTGCCAGGCTGCCGGCAGCTCGGCAGCCGTCAAAAGACGCGCCGCCAGCATCAGAACAGGCAACAAAGCCTCGTCAGCACATAATGACGGCGGCACAGCCGTTAGATAAACCTGCTGCAAAAGACTTTTAAGTTGATCTTCATTTTCAGCCTCCACCAGCACCAGCTCTGGCCCCTGCTCAGGGTCCCGACCCGTGGCGTCGAGCCAGTCCAGCAAGGCATCCTGGGCGGTTTCAAGGCTTTGCTGCCAGGGGACCAGCACACAGGCTGTATCGGCTGGGGTCTGGTCCCAGTAAGCTGCCAGCACGGGCTGCCAATCATTTGCTGGCGTCAACAGAATCAGGAGGCTGTAAGGCTGCTCTGTAGGCAGGGGCAGATGCACATCGGGCGGCGTGGCCCGCAGGGGCAATATCTGCTGGCGGGGCACATCAGGGGCAGCCTCAGTCAGCAGAGGCGCCAACGCAGGATCAGCAAAAACTATCCAGGCAGCGGCCTGCAAATGCGCGGCAGGCGTGGCTGCCAGATCCGCCTCAGACAGCAGGTCCAGACCGTAGAGCACGGGCACAGAGGATTCAGGATTGGGTACGTCAAGCGCCTGCAAACTGTGGGCCGTATAATAGCGGGCACTGCGATGCTGCAGCACATAATTCACGCGCTGGCGCAGACGCTCAGGGTCGGGTGCAGTCAAGGCCTGCGCATAGCGGGTTTCCAGCGCCGCGACGTAGTCGGCAAAAGACGGTGGCTCGCTGATGCGGGCCTGCATGGCCTC
The DNA here is from genome assembly GCA_015272195.1 of Candidatus Sericytochromatia bacterium. Lineage (GTDB taxonomy): Bacteria > Cyanobacteriota > Sericytochromatia > UBA7694 > UBA7694 > JACYMC01. The sequence goes on along the minus strand of JACYMC010000090.1, from coordinate 20,826 downwards.
TATCTGCTCTGGCTGATCGATCAGAGCCTGCAGCACAGCGGCCAGGGCTTCAGGCTGATTGGCCGGGTACAACTGACCGCAGCCCTCAGGGATATAGTCAGGAATCCCCCCAATCTCAGCCCCAATCACCGGAATGCGCGCCGCCAGAAATTCAGAGATCACCAGGGGCGAGTGGTCAAAACAGACCGAGGGCACCACCGCCAGATGCATCTGGGCCAGCAAATCAGCGTGGTCAGCATCGTCAAAGTAGCCGGCAAAGCGCACCACGCGCCGGGCATCCAGCTGTTTCAGGTAGTCCATATAATTGTCAGGGCCGCCACCGTGAATCACCACCTCAAAATCCCCGCGCAGGTGCTGGGCGGCCTGCACCAGCATGTGCACCCCTTTGATGGGTACAACCTGGCCCATAAAGCCAATCTGAATGCGCTGGGGCACACCCGGCGCGCGCTGGGCACCCACCGCCTGCCAGATTTTGGCAGCCCGGCCATTGGCCAGCTGAAAGAGTTCGACCCGCTCACTGCTATAGCCGTTTTCGAGCAGCAGATCCCGCACACAGAGTGAGGTGGCCAGACAAGCGCCAATCCGCTCACTGTAAAGACGCCGCAGCTGATCGCGGCGCCAGACAAACTCTGTGCCGGGCAAAGGGGCGTGAGTGCACTGCAGGCAATTGCTGCCGCTGCCGTTAACCCCCCGGCAAAGTGAAAGATCGGGCAAATTGAGATAAAGGGTGGGGCAAAGCAGCCAAAAGTTATAAGGCGTATAAAAATTGGGCAGGCCACGCTCCCAGGCCGGGTCGGCAATGGCCAGGGAAAGTCCTAAAAAGTTATGATAATGCACCACATCAGGTTGAAAAGCTTCGAGATAGCTTTCAAAAATACGTTTGACTTCAGGATCATGGGCCTCGCGCCGGGGGGCATGGGCATCCAAAAAGAGGGCCGGGCGGTTATGGATACCCACCAGCTGCACCCCGGCCTCGCCGTGCTCACGCACCGTATAGGCTGGCTCACCGGTCAGCTGAGGTACGGCCGCATAAATGACCATCACCTCATGACCCCGTGCCTGAAGATCCAGCGCCGTTTGCCGGGGCATAATGGTGCCACCGCCAGAGTCCTGCCAGCCAAACATCGACATCAAAATACGCATCGCCTAACTGACCACGGCCTGAACAAGGTCCTGCAGGCCCTGTTGCATAGAAATACGGGGTCGCCATTGCAACAAGCGTCTGGCCTTGCTGATATCTCCCACAACATCCAGGACTTCGCTGGCGCGGGACTGCTGCAGATAACAAATTTCTGGCGCAACACCGGCAAGTTCTGTGATTAAATCAACAAGTTCTGCCACACTGATACTTTGACCTGACGCGAGGTTTATCGCTTCAAAGACAGATGCTGCCGGCAATTGTAAGCTGGCGATAAAAGCACGGCTCAGATCATCTACATGCAAAAAATCTCGCCGGGGCAAAGCATCCCGCAGCGTCATAGCGGACTTTGTCAACTGCCGCAGAATGGTGGGTATCAACATGTGTGTCCCCTGACCGGAACCATAGACATTAAAGATACGCAGCGCCGTGCCACGCATGCCTGTATCCCGGACAAATTGCTGTAAAAGCTGTTCACAAAGGTATTTGCTGCAGGCATAAGCGTGTTGTGGCTGCACAGGGTGCTCTTCGTTAACAGGCAAAAACCGGGGCGTGCCATAAACATAGGTCGACGCCAGCACAAAGTGTTTGACCTTGTTCACAGCAGCCCAATTGAGCAGATTCAGTGTTGCTGTCAAATTTTGCTGCCAACTCTGTGCCGCATGCTGCTCAAAGTACCAGGGGCCACTGGCACCCGCCAGATGCACGACCATATCCACTGCTGGCAAAGCATCCAGAGCCTCTGGCTGACAAAGATCTGATTGCTGGCGTCCTGTATGCACATGCACATCAAACAAAGGGGGAGACTGCTGCCTCAGGTGCTGAAGTAAATGGCTTCCCAAAAAACCACGGGCTCCCGTAATCAACAAACGTGGCAGGGTCAAGGCAAAAACACCTCACTGTGGGCCTGAAAAATCTGCTGGGCTTCAGCATAGTCTTCATGGCGTCCAATATCCAGCCACTGGCCCTGAAACCGATAGGCCTGCGGTACCTGTTCTTTTTCAATCAGTTGTTTGATCAGATCCGGCAGATCAAAGCGCTGACCGGCCGGGATATATTGCAACACTTCCGGTCGAAAACAATAGACCCCCATACTCACCTGATAATAGAGCACAGGCTTTTCGATATAATCCATAATCTGGTCTGCTGTGTCTAACTCCAGGACACCCAGATCAATTCGGACCTCTTTACGGTAAGTGCCGACCGTGGCTAACTGGCCATGATTTTGATGAAAACGAAACATATCCGCATAATCCAGCGTACACAGAATATCGCCGTTCATGACCAGGAAGTCACTCTCAAGCTCTTCTATCAGACGCAGCGGACCTGCTGTTCCCAGCGGTTCAGACTCGCGTGAATAATCAATGGTGATGCCCAAACGCTCACCCTTGCCAAAATAAGCCTGAATCAATTCCGCCAGATAGCCCACCGCGAGCGTAACGTGTGCAACACCCGCATGCTTTAGTTGATGGAGCACAATTTCCAGAATGGGTTTTTCCTGCAGGGGCATTAGCGGTTTGGGAAAAACAGTGGTATAAGGATAGAGTCGACTGCCTTTACCGCCAGCCAGAATAACGGCCCGCCGAGGAGACTCAGACATTGTAGACCTGGGGTTTATAACGCTGCAGATTTTCGGGTTGCTGAAACCAGGCAATCGTCTTTTGCAGGCCTTCACGCAGACTGTATCGCGGAGCATAAGCTATCAAAGACCTGAGCAGACTGGCATCACCACAGAGCCTGAAAACCTCTGAGGCTTGAGGCCGCAAACGTTGTGGATCTGTTTCAAACTGAACCTCAACCTGCATCAGTTCTGCCAGCAGCTCAGCCAGGTTCTGCATACTGATTTCTCGGCCTGTTGCGATATTCACTGTTTTGCCCAGAGCCTGAGGACAATCAGCCAGAGACATCAGCGCGGAACACAGATCTTCAACATAATTAAAATCCCGCGTTGGACGGCCATCCCCCATACGAATTACCCGCTGACCACTGGCAATCTGACTGATCAAGGTCGGTATCACGGCACGGGCTGACTGGCGTGGCCCATAAGCATTAAAAGGGCGGGCAATCACAACAGGCAGATCAAAACTGTTATAAAAGCTCATGGCCAGGGCATCAGCACCAATTTTAGAAGCGCTGTAGGGCGACTGGGCCTGCAGCGGATGCTGTTCATCAATGGGGACATAGCGTGCTGTACCATAAACCTCACTGGTGGACGTTTGAATAAGACACTTGACCTGACTCGCACGCGCAGCCTGACAAAGATTGAGGGTTCCTTTGATATTGGTATCAATGTAACTATCGGGCGCCTGATAAGAGTAAGGAATCGCTATCAAAGCAGCCAGATGAAAAACAGTTTGCACACCCTCTACAAGCCCCTGGCAGAAATGAGCATCCCGAATATCGCCGGAAACGATTTCAAGTTTGGGGTGAGGCGGCAAAGATTCGAGCCACCCCCAATGGTTAAACGCATTATAATAAGCCAGTGCTCTGACAGTATGGCCTGCCTGAAGCAGCTTTTCGGTCAAATGTGAGCCAATAAAGCCATCGGCCCCGGTCACCAAAATGTGCATGTATATCCTCTTAATAGGTTGAGCGTGAACACAACCCAATCTCGACAAAAATCACCGGTTCCTAAGAAACATGAGCTATTTTTAGCTTTGACACTTCTGTTGTTTGGCAAATACACAAACCATCCAATGAACAGCAAAAGCATTTTCTTTCAGTGTAGGTCAGGTATCCCAGAGCTGACAAGTCAGGTGAGAAGGACTGAAGTCAGCAAAACACCGCTAAAAAAAGATATCCCAGGCTCCAAAGCAAGTCACGGCTTTCAGTCTGTCAGATAAAAAGACAGGTTATAATACCGCTATGCCTTCCAACGCCGACGACTTTCTGGCCTTTTTTGCCCCCCAGACCCAGTTCTGGGAAACCGACCGGGGCAATGGCCTGCACAACCAGCATTACACCTGGCCGGAGCCGCCAGCGCGCGTTGCGGCCCGGCTGCAGGAACTCCAACAGCTCAGCCAGCAGCTCGATGAACGCCTGCCGGCAGCCCCAGACTTTGCCGACAATCTGGCGATTGACTATGCCCGGGAACTGAACCCGCGCCAGCAAGCGGCGGTGGCCCAGACACAAGGGCCCCTGCTGGTGATTGCCGGGGCCGGCAGCGGCAAAACCCGCACCCTGGTCTACCGCCTGAATTACCTGCTCGAACAAAAAGTGCCCGCCGGGCGCATTCTGCTGCTGACCTTTACCCGACGCGCGGCCCGCGAAATGCTGGAGCGGGCCCAGCAGATCGCTCCCAAAGGCGGAGCCCACCAGGTCATGGGCGGTACCTTTCACAGCTTCTGCGCCTGGCTGCTGCGGCGGCTGGCTCCGCTGGCCCAGCTGCACCCGGGCTTCAGCATCATTGACACCACCGACAGCGCGGATATTCTGGATCTGATCTGCAATGAGCTTAAGCTGCGCGGCAAAGACCGGGCCTTTCCGCGCAAGGCCCGGCTGCAGGAGCTGATCTCGCGCCAGCGCAACCTGCAAATCGACTGGCTGACGCTGCTGGAAACCTGGCACCCGGATCTGCTGGACTATCGCGAGGCCCTCGAAACCCTGGCCAGTACCTATGGCCGGTATAAGCTGGGCAACCAGCTGATGGACTACGACGATCTGCTGATTCAAACCCTGGAACTGCTGCAGCACAACCCGGCTTTTGCCCGCAAGGCCCGCAGCTTCTTTGATTACATTATGGTGGATGAGTATCAGGACACCAACGGCATTCAGAAGGCCCTGGCCGACGCCCTGGCGGCTGAACACCGCAACCTGATGGTCGTTGGTGACGACGCCCAGAGCATTTACGGCTTTCGCGGGGCCAACTACGAAAACATCCTGCGCTTCCCCCAGACCTGGCCCGACTGTCGCATTGTGCGCCTGGAGCAGAACTATCGCTCCACCAAAGCGATTCTGGATCTGGGCAACGCGATTCTCAAACAGCAGCAGCTCGGCTTTCCCAAGCATTTGCAGGCCGATCGGCCCGGTTCTGATGATCTACCCGAGATCCGGCAGTACCTCAGTCCCGAAGCCGAAGCCGAGGGCATTGCCGAAGCTATCTTGAACCTGCACCACGACCAGCAGTGGGGCTTTGAAGACATGGCCGTGCTCTACCGAGCCGGATTTCACAGCAACTACCTGCAGGCCGAGCTGCTCAAGCGGCGCATTCCCTTTGTGGTCTACGGCGGCATTCGCTTTGTGGAACGCCGGCATATCAAGGACATGCTGGCCCATGCCCGCCTGCTGCTCAACCCCCTCGACGCCATTGCCTGGCACCGGGTGCTGCAGCTCCTGCCCGGCGTGGGCAAGGTCGGCGCGCGCCAGATCATTGAGCACGTGCGGGCCCACCAGGGTCAGCTGCAGGCCGAGGCTTTTGGCAAAAAGAAGTTTGGCGCGGCCCTGCAGGCGCTGCAACAGGCCTTAAATCAGGCGGCGGCCCAGAGCCTGCCGGCGGCCCAGCTGGAGATTTTAAAGGCCCATTATCTGCCCCTGTTGCGCAGTGTCGAGAGCGACTACCTGCAGCGTCTGCCCGATCTGGCCGTCCTGCTGGATCTGGCCGGCAAATATGACGCGCTGGAGAACTTTCTGACCGACTTTACCCTGGAGCCACCTTCGCAGCAGTTTATGCGCCAGGACAGCCCCGCGCTGGAACTGCCCGAAAAGCCCCTGGTGCTTTCCACCGTGCACTCGGCCAAGGGCCTCGAATGGCGCGGTGTGTTTGTGATGCATCTGCTCGACGGCCTGCTGCCGGGCAAGCGCAGCTTAGAAGACTTTGAAGACCTCGAAGAAGAGCGCCGCCTGTTTTATGTGGCCTGCAGCCGGGCCAAAGATCGGCTCTGGCTCAGCCTGCCGGGCCATTACCACAGCTATAACGAGAGTTTTTTTCAGCCCTCGCGCTTTGTGAGTGAACTGCCGCCTGAGTGCTACCAGCTCTGTAGCCCGGATGAAACCGGATAAAAAGGACTTAAAACAGATAGCCCATGCCCACGCTGAAGCTGAACGAAAAGGGCAGCCACTGCAGGTTCAGGCGACGGTTCTCGTCTTCGCTGTAGAGGCTGAAAAGATAGGTATTCAGGCGCAGACTGGTATAGAGCTGGTTATTCCAGCTGTAGTCCACGCCCGTGCCGGCGTGAAAGGTCATGCCCAAAGGCGGCAGTGCCGGGGAGCCCGGCGCAAGCACCGGCGTGACCCCCAGAAAAAAATAGGGCTGCAGCGGTACTTTTTCGGCCATATCCAGCATAAAGGCCAGAGAGCCATCCAGCTTAAACAGGGGGCGCTCCAGCAAAGTAGCGTGGGCCCCGTAAAGCAGACGCCAGTTGCGATTCAGGTCATAAAAGCCCGACACGCCCAACCATTCTGTGGTTTCACGGCCCGGCCCCACTTCAGCCACACCCTCGTCATTAAAAGCCTCAACCTGTTTGCCCAGCGGGGCGTAGAGATTTTCAATCGATACCGACAGGCCCGCAGCCGCATAGACCGGCAGCGCAGCAGACATGCTGAGCAGGCCAGCCGTCAGCGCGGAATATAGTCGGGTTTGAAATCGCATGGGTTTAAATGGCGGGTGTTGTTGATATAGCGCACATAGCGGCGGGAGCCTTCAATGCCGGCCAGGCTCAGAGAGGTGTTGTCAATGCATAAAAAGAGTTCAGCGTCTGGGGCAATGCCCATCAGCACACTGAGAGCAGCCCGGATCAGACCGCCGTGCGTCAGCAGCACAATTTTCTGGCCGGGCGAATGGCGCTGCTGCAGGTCATTGAGCAGACGCTCAGCACGCTGCCAGAGTTGCTGTTTGGACTCACCCTCAGGCACAGCGCCCCAGTCCCGTACGGCTTTAAAACGGTCGCAGATCTCCGGATGACTGGCTTTGGCTTCGTCCCAGGTCAGGCCTGAAAAAATACCCGAATCCACCTCGACCAGATCAGCATGCTCGGTCCAGTCCAGTTCAGGAAAACGCTGTTGCAGGGGCTCTGCCGTCTGGCGGGCCCGCTGCAGGGGGCTGCAGTATAAAAAATCCGGCGGCTGACGGTCAAACACCGCATGGCTTAAAAAGGCCGCCAGCACGTCAGCCTGATAATGGCCGTGTTCTGAGAGCGCATAGTCCTTGCGGCCCTGCATAATGCCGTGCAGGTTACCCTCTGACTCGGCGTGACGAATAAAAAGCAGTTCCATGGGCTTCACAGAAGCTGGCGCAACAAATCTGCTGCGCCAGCCTGAAGGTCAGTGAAGCGCTTAAGCCTGGGCTGCAACGCGGCCCAGCTGCTGCTGCATGGTGTTGATATACGCGCGCATGGCGTCAACATCACCAGCCTGGCGAACGGCATTGCCCACGCCATAGCCTTCAGCGCCAGTCTGCAGCGCGGTGCTGAGATTGTCGCGGGTCAGACGGCCGCTGAGCATCACGGGGATTTCAACCGCAGCCTGAATTGGGGCCACATGGCTCAGATCGCCAGAGATGTTTTCAACCTGGATCAGATCGGCACCAGCTGCCTGAATCTGGCGAGCCAGTTCCACCTGCTCAGCCACAGACAGAATACCAGGAATGGTCACGCAAATGCGGGCACGACCCTGTACAAGTAACTGCAGCTGGCGGGTCCAGTCCATCACCATGGTGGGGTTGATCAGGGCGCCACGATCATAAATGGGCTGAAAGTTACCCAGCTCCACCCAGTCGGTGCCCCATTCCACGGCCTGGGCCAGCAGCGCCGGATCCAGAGAAGAAACAAACACGCTGAGACCCGTATGGGCTTTGACCCAGCGCACGGCGGCTTCGTCAGCAGACAGGTCAATGGCGTCAGCAACACCGTCAGCGGCGGTAGCCACAGCGCGGATGCTTTCGGCGTCAAAGTTTTCAATCCCGGCAATCACTTTCAGAAAAGGACTGCGTTCAAAAAGAGAAGATGTGCTCACAAAGGGTCTCCTTGGTTTATGCTTATTCTTAAGTACTATACACCGTTTTGGCCTGTGTGAGCACGCCTGCCAGCCAGAATTTTGGCCGGCAGGATGCTAAAAGATCTCGGCAAAAAAGCTTTTCATGGCCTCCCAGGAGCGCCGATCGGCATCGGCGTTATAAGCCGCACCCGTACTGTTGTCGTTACCAGAATCCGGGTTGGTAAACGCATGCACCGCGCCGCTGTAATAGACCATCTGCCAGTCCACGTTGCCAGTGTTCATTTCGGCCTTAAAGCCGTCGATGCTTTCCTGAGACACAAAAGGATCATTGGCCCCGTGCAGCACCAGCACCTTGCCCTGAATATTGCGGCCTTCGTTTTCGGTCGGATTCAGCCCGCCGTGAAAGCTCACAAAACCTTGCAGATCAGCACCGCTGCGGGCCAGTTCCAGTGCCATGGTGCCGCCAAAACAATAGCCGATTGCGGCCAGGCGTTCAGGGTCCACGTTATTCTGCTCACGCAGCACGTTAAGACCTGCCGTTAAACGGCCTTTGGCCAGCTCACGGTCACCGTAGTATTTGCCGGCTTCCTGGGCTGCAGCAGGCGGCTGGGGGCGCACACCCTTGCCGTAAATATCCGGTGCAAAAGCCACATAGCCCATCTCGGCCAGTTGGCGCGCCCGGCTTTCGATATAGGGGTTGATGCCGGTCCATTCATGTATCACCAGCACCCCCGGTCGCAGACTGCTCAGAGCGGGATTATAAGCCAGATAGCCCTCAAGCACCTGACCGTTATGGATATACTCCACCCGCTGGGTACGAATTTCTACCGCTGGCGCTTCAGCAGCGGGGCTGGCTGACGCAGCAGGCGTGGCAGGTGCTGAAGGTGCCTCAGCCTGGGCACAGGCGGGCAGACTCAGGGCCAGGGCCAGCAGGGCCGTCAGAGCAAGAGATCGTGTGTTGGACATAAGGTGTACTCCACTTAAATAAAGGTTTTAATATATATGAACACTTTTAATATTAAAACCTGGCCCGGCTTTTGCAAACAGAAAAAAACGGCCCCAAAGGGCCGTTGTTGCGTAGAGAGAATGTAGGGTTTGGATCAAAGACCCATGCGGGGCGCGCCCATACCGAGGTTGGGATTAAAGTTACCAAAGTTACCGCGCTGGTAGCGATAGTTCAGGTCATACTGGCGGTGCATGATCAGGCCGCGGTCGCCCACGATAATGCCGTGACCGTGCTCCACAATATCGATGGCGTTGAAGGCGCGGGGCAGGGCCTGGGCCTGAAAGTCAGTGGCAGGCGCCACAAACTCACCGTTGGTTTTCATCAGGTTACCGTTGACTTCGGGGTTGGGTGAGAAGTCCAGGGCGGCATCGACAGTGTTGCCGAGAATCCAGCCTTCGTTGGGGTTCATCATGCCCACCGCGTTAAAGGTGGCCTGCTGGAAGCGATCATCCACGTTTTCGGCGAGCTCCACTTCGGTCCAGATATCGTTGATGGCATCATATTTAAAGATTGCACCGCGCTTGCCGCGCACGCTGCTCAGCAGGGGGTCGTATTCACCCACGGCCCAGCCCTGGGCAGAGTTGACCATTTTGATGGCTTTCATATTGTAGCGACCCGTGGGGCGCTGCCAGTCAATCAGATTGTTGGTGAAGCGCACGCGCTCCCAGGTGGTGCCGTTAAACTGAAAGATACCAGGGCGTGAAAGATTGCTGCTTTCGCCCACCACCCAGACGTGGTTGACGCCAATCATGCTAACACCGTTGAGCGGACGCTCAATACCGGTGTTCATGGGCTGCCAGCCCATCGGGCCGCGAAGGGTCAGGGCCACAGCCTGGCCCCCGCTGGTGCCAACAATCCAGCCGAGACCAGGTGCCAGCATATCGACCGATTTAAAGGTGCCTGCTGTGGGGGTGGGGACTTTGTTCCAGCGGCCGTTGATATAGTGCATGATCAGGTTGTCGCCAACAGCCCAGCCTTCATTGGGGTTGATCATATCGATGCTGTAGATATTGGCACCCTGGGTGACCGGGTGCAATTGCTGGGTCAGGTTGTACCACTGGCCGCGCAGGAAGTGCAGCACGGTACCGCCAGCACCGACAGCCCAGCCTTCGGTGTCAGAGACCAGCTTGACGCCATAGAGATTGGATTCAGTCGGGGCAGGCATCTGCTGCCAGATAAACTCGCCGGCCACCACGTTAACGACCATGGTTACGGCCACGCCGCCGATAGAGCCGATCACTTTGGTGGTGCCTTCGGTCACAGGGGTAAACAGACCGCTGCTGCTGATGGTGCCGACATTGCGGTTGCTGGAAACCCAGTTCACGCGGGTCTGATTGCTGAGCAGCTGGCCGTCTTCGAGGGTCAGCTCAACGGAGAATTGTTTGGTGGTGCCAATGGGCACGGCCATTTCGTTGGCCTGGGGGTGGAGCACTTCGGCGTTGGCCGCTTCGTCGGTGCTGGCAGAGGCCAGGGGATCGCTGCTGTCAGCACTGAGGCTTTCAAACTCCATATCAAAACGGATGCCAGTGGCTGTTTTGCCGTCGGGCAGGGTGGGCTGGCGGTTGGTGACTTGCACAGGCGGCAGAGCGCGCTGGTTCAGAGTCGGCGCCGGCAGAGGCTGGGTAGGAATGTAGCGGGCAGTGGGAGAAGTCTGGCCACAGGCGCTCAACAGGCTGGCTGCCAGAACGGCGGCGCTGATCAGGGACTGAAATTTTTTGTTTTTCATGGGTCTCGTCTCCACTTTTCTCTCTACCAAATCTCTCTCTGTTTTGTTTATCTGCTACGCACCGCCTGAGCTTGCCGGACATTACCAAAACTTAAAGTGCTTTTTAATGGACGTGAATCTCTTTAATCTTCAGTTCGCTTTTCTGGCAGGGTCACAGGTAAGGCCAGTGGAAAAGGCAACGGCATCCCGGTCAGTTCACCCAGTCTGTGCCACCAGCGTTCAATTTCAGAAGGGCTGCTGCGGGTGGTGGCCAGACGGTAGCGGGGGCGCAGGGCACGGTCAGCATAAAAGCCACCGTTTTGCAGCGCTTCATCAGTGGCCGCCAGCCAGACCGTGGTGTCGGCCCCTTCGGCATTGTTGCGCAATATCAGGCGGCTGAGGCGGCGAAAACCCGGCAGGGCAGCCTGTACACCGGGCGTATCGGCCCAACCCGGATGCATGGCATAGGCCGCCACCGGCAACGCCTGGCGCACAAAGGCCGCCGCCCAGAGCTGGGCCAGATAGAGCATGCCCCGCTTGGCCTCAGCATAAGCCTGGGTGCCGTGATAAGCCCGCTGTTGAAACTGCAGATCCTCGGGGTTCAGCCGGGCCAGGTACATGCCCCCGGAAGACACAAAGATCACCCGGGCCGGAGCGCTATCGCTGCCAGCCGCAGCCAGCTGCGGCTGCAGCAGGGCTGTCAGCAGGTGAGGCCCCAGCACGTGGGTTGCCAACGTCAACTCAATGCCCTCCGGGCTCTCCTGGCGCTGATGCATCAGGGCCCCGGCATTGTGAATCAGAGCATGAATCTGTGGGTAAGCTGCTGCCACACGCTCCGTAAAAGCCCTGACAGAGGCCTGACTGCCCACATCCAGCAGTTCCAGCTGCAGACGGACATTGCCCGTCTCAGCCTGCAGGCGCTCCAGGGCGATTTGCCCCCGCGCCGCGCTGCGGCAGGCCAGAATCAGCTGCGCACCGCGCCGGGCCAGGGCCTCAGCAGTGGCATAACCCAGACCGCTGTTGGCCCCGGTCACGATCATCACCCGCTGGCTGAGATCTTCGGGCAGGGGCTGCCAGTGGGCCTTGCGCAGCTGGTAGCCCAGGCGGCCAAAGCCGCCGACCACCGACTGTTCCAGTAAAAAGTCCTGCAAGGCAAACAGTGCTTCAGACATGTTTTAAGACCTTTTCAAGCTGGCGCAGCACCTCACGACGGGCCTGACTCAGATTAAACTGGCGCGGCAGGTGCAAAAAGGCCGAGGCAAAACCCTGCTGGGCGGATTGCTGGCCAAGTACATACATCGAAAAATTACAGACATAGCGCCCGGCATCATAGCTGTCGCGGCAGCGACTGCCCGGCTGCAAACGCCAGGCCGTATGTAGGGTGGCCGGGCCCACCGGATCAATCAGAGCATCCAGGCCGGTGCTTTTGTCGCGCATCTGATTAAAGGCCCGGCGCTCAATGCGCAGCAGCTCACCGCGCGGGCACTGGCCCAGCCCCAGCACACAGCGCGGCTGCAGCTGGCGCACAGGCGCCAGAAACAGCGACTTATCAAAACATACGGGCAAGACATCAATCTGCACGCCGGGCAGCGCCGGAAAGTCAGCCAGCAGCTCAGCGGTGATATTGCGGCGGTAGTGCTTAAAGGGTTCAAAGCCATAGACCCAGACCTGGACCATGCTCAGACCAGCTCACTTTCTTCCTGCCAGGACTGCAGGCTGGCTGCCGGATGCTCTGCAGGCTTAAGCAGCGTCCCCAGCACCCGTTCGCGGGCGCTGACCAGCTGGCGGTGTTTGTAGACCTCATGGCTGGCGGCACCGCTGATATTGTTCTGATGGGTTTTGACATCCACAATCTGCACTTCATACGGAAAGTAAAAGCGGTAATAGGGCCGGGCATTTTGAATGCGGGCATGGGCGGCTGGATGGCCTTCGTTTTCGTCGGCCAGCTGCTGTTTATAGGGGTAAAGGGGATTGTTGATGCGCACCAGCTGACGCACGGTAAACTGCATGGAGCGGTACTGACGGCTGGTGTAAGGGTTGCGGTTAAAGAGCTGATGCACCTGCCGGTCCGTTAATACATCACGGAACTGGGCACTGTGGCGCAAAAAGTCTTCCAGTTCTTTTTTTTCGATCTGGCCCTGGCGGTAATTTTTATAGAGTTCGCGAAAGGTGCGCCGGAACTTTTCAATATGGATCAGGGTGTTAACCGAACGACTGGGCTTGACATTGGGGAAGGGCACAATATGGTTTTCGCGCAGGTAATGCAGCACCAGAATCGCATCCAGACGATCTTTGGTCACAAAACGCACTCCAATCTGGTCAAAGATATCTGCGGCGACATTTTCGGGCTTATGTAAGAGTTTCAGAATTGACGAGTCGCGCTCTTTGCCGGCTTTAACCTCAAAATCCACCAGCGGAATCCGAAAACTGGGGTCTTTGCCCAGAAAAAGCCCCTCGTTAATATGGTGAATATTTTTGTAGTAAGGCGTCAGAATCTGTTTCTGAATATCTGAAAAAAAGTGTGTCGAAAGATCGGTTACCGCATGAGAAATGGTATGCATCACCCGCAAGACCGCACAGGCCCATTTTTGCAGCTGGCCGCGTGGATTGGCTGAAGCCAGCAGGAGCAAATCGATCACCGCGGCATTCTGAACGGCCTGCGGAAACCACATGGGCCGGTACTCTGGCACCAGAGTATCTAAGAAGTAGGTTTGAATAAAGCGCAGGGCGTCTTTGCGAATCTGCTCCACTTCAGCCGCTTCTTCGGGCTGATCCAGATCATAGCCATAATTCAGCACAAAGTGATGGGCATCGTCCCGACTGGTAATGCAGAGCCGGTTCAAATCAATCGGCGAATGATCGGTGATCATCACCTCCAGAATGCCCCAATGCTCAGAATGAAAGCGATCAAAGTGGTTTCTCAACGCGCCACTTCCTTTATATTAGTTTGTCCACTGTCAGGGAAAAAGAGAGCCAGATTTAAATTGTATTATAGCGCACAGTCAGGGTCTGCGTCCGCTGAAAGCCTATGCTGATCTGCGCAGCCAGAAAATATACATCTGGACAAACAAGTGCGGGTAGGCCTGCTCCAGCTGATGCCAGTACGGCAGATAACAGCGGGTGGGATCCTGCGGAAAATGATGGCTGTAAAGCTTATAAGCACGGGGGTCCCAGAGTTCCAGTCCCAGCAATTGCAGCTGCAGGGCAGCAAACCAGTCTGCCAGCCGGGGCAGTGTGAGAGGCTGTTCGCGGGGATGCAGCAACAGATCACGGCAATGCCCCAACTGGTAAAAATCCTGGATTTGCAGCAAGGGTTCCTGCGCCTGATCTGCATGGGATTGCAGCCAGTGCCAGCGCCAGCTGCACAGGGCCGCATCATCCTGACGGGCTGCTGGCGGCGGCGGCAGACGCAGGGTCTGCCGCGCTGTCTGGCTGTAAACCCCCAGACGTAACAGCCCGCCAGGACGCAGCACAGCCACCAGCTGCTGCAGACCCGCAAAGGGATCTGCCAGATGGTGCAAAACGCCCCCACAGGCGACCCCGTCAAAAGCTTCTGACCAGCCGGGCTGCTGCGCCAGGGTCAACAGGTCGGCCTGTACCAGCGCCACGTCGCGGGTCAGGGCAAAACCCTGCAGCATGCGGGCCGCATAGGCCAGGCTTGGTTGACTCAGATCACAGGCGGTCAGCCGTGCCTGGGGGCAAGCCTGGGCCGCGGCCAGTACCTGACGACCCGTACCACAGCCCGCAATCAGCCAGCGGGGCTGGCCGCTAAAATGAGGTGCCCAGTTGTGATGCGGAAACAGCCCTTGCAGCATCTCTGCCTGACTGCTTTCAGGGGGTACAGGGGCTGCCAGCCAGCGCGGATAAGGGTAAGCTGCATAAAAAGACTGGCAGAGATCCGCAGCGGGTAAGGGCGTCACCACGGGAATCTGGCGCGCCAGACGGTCTTCCTGGCGCCGATCAAAAATCAGCTTTTGCAGCAGACGGACCCAGGACGGCCCGGTTTTCAGCAGAACTGCCAGGCTCAGATCCGATAGCCTGAGCGAGCCCAGATCACTATAAAGCGCACAGCGCAGCACCCGGTCTGAAAACTGCGCATCGCTCGGCGGGGGGACCCGCAGCTGCTGGCTGATACGGGCCAGCAAGGCTGCTTCGGCTTCAAATGTGGCGTAAAGATAGCCATTGTTCCAGAGCTGATGCGCCAGGGCAAAGGCAAAGGGCTGCCAGCAAACTGAGCATTCTGGCGCCTGCAGCAGCAAAGCACGCCAGTCACGCAGCGCCAGCTCCAGCTGCGGATCCGTCAAACAACTCTGCTGCAGCAGCAATAAAAACAAAGGATCCTGAAACAGCAGCGGCACAGATGACGGCAGCATCTGCGGGACCTGTAAAACGGTACTGGCTTCAGTCGAAGTCAGCAGGAGCCGCAGCGCCACCTGAGCCCAGGGCTGTAGCTCGTTTTGCTGGCGAGGCAAGGCCACACGCAACAATGCCAGCGCCTGTTGACGGGCCATTTCGGGGAGTTTTGCCTGTCGGGGCAGCTCGCTCAGCAGCCAGAGCAGCTCATGTTGCAAAGCGCTGTCGGCAGCATTGGTAGGGGCCAGTGCACGCTTTCCGACACTTTGCAGGCCAGCGGCCAGCACTTCAGCCAGGGGCCTGTGGCGGGCCAGATCACGATGCCACTGGGCAATCAGGTCATCGGATACTGACATTTCAGAGGACCTCCCGTGTTAAGATGTCTGGGCTTATGTTAACGTATAGGTAGCTGGTTCCGGTATCCCCAAACAGAGAAGGAGAGTCAAAAACCATGTGGAAAAAACTGATGTATCTGGGTGGCGCAGTGGTGGGTGGCGTGGCCCTGCGCGATATCTTTTTTCAGAAAAAACATACCATTCAGCATAACTTTCCGGTGATTGGCCACTTTCGCTATTTTCTGGAAGAAATCGGCCCCGAACTGCGCCAGTATATTGTGGCCAACGACAAAGAAGAAACCCCCTTCAACCGTGCTGAGCGCCGTTGGGTTTACGCTTCTTCCAAAGGGCAGAACAGTTATTTTGGCTTTGGTACCACCGAGATTCCCCCTTATGAAGCGGGCTTCCCGTTGATCAAACATGCGGCTTTCCCTTTTCTGGAAACCAAAGCCGAAAAGCCTACCGAAGATCCCAGCGCCATTCCCTGTCTGAAGATTATTGGCGAGCGCCACGGCCGCAAACGGCCTTACCGACCGGCTTCGGTCCTGAATATCTCAGCCATGTCTTTTGGCTCCCTGGGCGAGCGGGCAGTCAGCGCCCTCAACAAGGGTGCCAAAATGGCCAATTGCTACCACAACAGCGGCGAAGGCGGCGTCAGCCCCTACCATCTGCTGGGGGCAGACGTGGTCTGGCAGCTGGGCACCGGCTATTTTGGCGCCCGCGATGAAGCCGGCAATTTCTCGCTCGACAAACTGCTGCAGACCACCGAGGCCAACCCGCAGATTCGCATGATTGAAATCAAGCTCTCACAGGGGGCCAAACCCGGCAAAGGGGGGGTATTACCTGGCCGCAAGGTCAATGCCGAAATCGCCAAAATCCGGGGCATTCCTGTGGGCAAAGACTGCCTTTCGCCCAATGCCCACACGGCCTTCAGCAATGTCGACGAACTGCTGGCCTTTATTGAGCGCGTGGCCGAGGCCTCCGGCCTGCCCGTGGGCATCAAAAGTGCCGTGGGCGAAATTGACTTCTGGGAAGAACTGGCCCAGAAAATGAAGCAGCAAAAAATGGGTCCTGACTATATCGCTATTGACGGCGCTGAAGGCGGTACAGGGGCAGCTCCGCTGGCTTTTTCGGATCATGTGGGCCTGCCCTTTAAAAGTGCCTTTGCACGGGTTTACCGCATCTTTCATAACCTCGGCATTGCTGACGAGCTGGTCTGGATTGGCAGCGCCAAACTGGGCTTCCCGGATCGGGCCATTGTTGCCTTTGCCATGGGCTGCGACCTGATTCAGATGGCCCGCGAACCCATGATGGCCATTGGCTGTATTCAGGCCCAGAAGTGCCATACCGATTTTTGCCCGGCAGGCATTGCCACCCAGAACAAATGGCTGCAAGCTGGCGTGGATGTAGACGATAAGGCTCAGCGTTTTGCCCGTTATGTGCAAAATTTCCGCAAGGAACTGCTCTCTCTGGCGCACGCATCAGGCTATCAGCATCCGGCCCTGTTCCGGGCCAAAGATATTGAGGTCTCAGTGGGCAGCCACCAGCTGGCCCCGCTGGAAGAAATGCTGGCCTATCAGCGCACGCCGGGGACCTTTACCAGCATGCTGGACTACACCTACCTGCCCTGATCCAGATCAGACCGCAGGCAGCGCCCCATCACCCGCAGCTGCATCATGCTGAAGCGTATAAAAAAGCAAAAGGCCGGTCACTGACCGGCCTTTTGTGTGTGAAAGCGCTCAGTTGGGCATTTAAAACTTAGTCGAGCAGGGCATCCTTGGCGAACATCCCGCCCATGCCGCCCACAGCACCCAGGGCGACCGTGGCAATGGTCAGCGGCAAGCCGCTGACACCCATTTTGCCCAGCAGCATGCCGCCAAGACCAGCGGCAGTGACCGCTCCCAGACCACCGACAGCGCCGCCAATGGTATCACCAATCACGTTATCCATGGCGCGGCCGCTGCTGATCTGGCCTGTGGCCACGCCAATTCCGTTGCTGACAGCAGACAAACCGGCGCCAACCAGGGCACCCAGACCCGCCCCTTTAAGACCGGTGGCCAGGACACTCCCCACACCACCGATGATGCTGCCGCCTTTGCCTGCCTGGGTGCTGAGGTCTTTGGCTGCAGCAGCTGTTGTTTTTTGCATTTCGCTGACCAGGCCCTTGCTGCCTTTGGTTAACAGCGCCTGGGAGCTTTTGGCCAGCTGGGCCTGGATCTGTGTGCTGTTGCCGCCCCCAAAAATATTGCCGATATTTTTGGCCATCTGTCCGCCAAGTTTATAGGCCACAAAACCACCGCTTCCGGCTGCTGAAATCATGCTGCTCATTTTGGAAAATCCACTGGTATCGGTATAGGTGTCGGGCACAATCCCACCATGGGGTGAGGTCTGCATGCCTCCGTTATAAGGCTGCTGGTAGCCGGGTTGCTGATATGACCCATAAGGGTCATAAAAATTCATATTGGCTGTGCTTATGGCGGACATAAAAATGCTCCTTCAATCAAAAATAACGCTTTCACATTTCTACTTATAGAAGCTTTGCGGCAAAACTGCGTAAAGGAAAGGTCTATTTACGATTAATATTTGGTTAACATCAACCTAAAATAAAACTGACTTTGCTTAACACTTTAAAATAATAAGCGTGCAAAACATCTTTTGATACGCCTTCAGGGGATTAATGGTACAGTAGAGGCAATATGTTATTCGCCCTCTTTGTGATGCTGATTTTAATCCTGCTCAACGCCCTGTTTGTGGCCGGTGAGTTTGCTGTGGTATCGGTATCACACAGTGAAGTGGAAGAGCAGTCCGAAAATGGTCATCCAGCGGCCCGGCTGCTTTGGCCTCTGCTCAATGACACCCCTTCATTTGACCGTTATATTGCCACCTGCCAGGTGGGCATCACCCTCTCGAGCCTGGTACTGGGAGCTTACGGTCAGGCTCATCTGAGTGAGTGGTTTGCGCCTTTGTTTCCCGACGGCAGCTCAGCAGCTTATTTGCTGGCACCCGGCATTCTGGTGGGCCTGACCGGCACCCAGATGATTATGGGTGAACTGATGCCCAAATCCCTGGCGTTACAGTTTCCCACCCGAATAGCGCTGTGGACCACCTTCCCCATGTTTGCTGCACTCTGGCTGCTGCGCCTGCCCGTGGCCCTGCTCAACGGCAGCGGCAATAGCCTGCTGATGCTGATGGGCTTTCAGCCCGAAGCTCATCGCCACGTCCACTCCCCCGATGAAATCGGCTTTTTGTTTCACGAAAGTGAATCCTCGGGCGTGCTCGACAGCGAAGAGCGCGAGCGCATGCAAAAAGCGCTGCATATTTCAGACTGGACCGTACGCAACCTGATGGTTCCCCGACCCTATCTGCAGAGCCTGGATCTAAAAGCCTCCACCAAAAAGAACCTGCGCAAGATTGCCCGCTCCAATTACTCCACCCTGCTGGTCTACCACGAAGATCGTGAGCAAATCAGCGGTTACATCCGCTGCCCGGAAGTGCTGCGCTATGTCATGATTCACGGTCAGGTCAGAGGCCTCTCCAGCTTTGTGCATCCGTTGTTGATTATTCCCCGCTCTTTAACCATTCAGCGGGCCCTTGATAAATTCCGCCAGCACCGTACCCGTGTCGCACTGGTGGTCGATGAATACGGCAGTATTTCAGGTTTGCTGACCCTGCGGGATATTCTGGCCGAGCTGACCGGCACCATGGGTGATGAGTTTTCGCATTCGCGCATGTATTACCATCATCTCTCTGACGGACGCATCCGGGTCTCGGGTCAGATGCGTCTGGATCAGATGCAGGAACTGATTGGCATTGCCTGGGAGACCGAATTCAGCACCACCGTTGGAGGCTACCTCTTTTCTCAGCTGGATCGCCTGCCCTACCGGGGCCAAACCCTTGAGGTCCAGGGCATGGCTGTCGAAATCGAAAAAATATCTGCCAGCGCCATTCTTTCGGTGCTGATTACGCCGCCCGAAACGGTACTGGCCTGACATGCTTGTTTTTATTCTGATCATCACGGCCCTGATTATCCTCAACGGCATTTTTGTGGCCGCTGAGTTTGCCATTGTTTCGGCCTCACGCACCCGCATGCAGCAACTGGCTGACGAAGGGCACCGCATGGCGGCAAAGGTCCTGCAGCTCAAAACCGACGCTACCCGACAGGATCAGTATATTGCCACCGCCCAGCTGGGCATTACCCTGGCCAGCCTGGGTCTGGGTATGTACGGCGAACACCATCTGGCCGAAATGCTGTTTCACTTTTTTGAGCGCACCGAATGGCTGCAGTTTCTGGCCGCCCACAGCATTGCCTCCGCCCTTTCAATTGGCTTAATGACCTATCTGCATGTGGTGTTTGGCGAAATGATCCCCAAAACCCTGGCCCTGCAGAAATCTGAAAATGTGGTGCTCTGGATTACCCCACTGATGCTGAGCTTTCGCTGGATCTTTCTGCCGCTGGTCTTGCTGCTGAACGGCATCGGCAACGGCCTGCTGAAGCTGGCTGGCATTCAGCGGGCCACCCCAATTCAGGCTTCCACCCTGCGGGAGCTGCAGTTTGTGATCAATCAGAGCCACGAAGCCGGTGAGCTGCAAAAAGACACGGCAGACGTGCTGCAGGAACTGCTGGCCTTTACCGATACCGACGCAGGTGAACTGATGGTGCCACGGGTCCATATGGCGGCCCTGGATCTGCAGAGCACGGCTGAGGATGTGCGCCAGCAAATCATGGAGCAGCCTCACTCACGCTACCCGGTCTACGGCGATAATCTCGACGATATTCTGGGTTTTGTCCACCTCAAAGATCTGTACCACAGCCTGCGCAATCCCACCCTGGACCAGCCCATCCAGGAAAAAGACCTGCACCCGCTACCCTTTTTACCCGCCACGGCTGAACTCGAAACCGTTTTAAAGGTGATGCACCGTGAGCAGGTCCGCATGGCTGTGCTGCTCGACGAATTTGGCGGCACCGCTGGCCTGATCACCCTCGAAGACATCTTTGCCGAGCTGGCCGGGCCCATTGAAGCCGACGAAATTCATGAAGCCGAAATTATTCAGACCCCTGAGGGCCATCTGATCGTTGAAGGCACAGCCCACCTGACCGATCTGGAAGAATACCTGAATCTGGAACTGGAACACGCCGAAGTCGAAACCGTCAGCGGCCTGGTGCTGGATCTGCTGGAGCGCCCGCCGCTGGAAGGAGACAAGGTCAGCTATATGGGGCTGGAGTTGCAGGTACTGAGCGTCAAAGGACGCGGTGTGGGTCATTGCCGGATTGAAAAGCACATGGCCTAATGGCACACACGCGATTTGACATACTCCCCTCCCTAAAGGAAGGGGATTCTCAAGCTACGCTTACCCCAAT
>JACYMC010000198.1 GCA_015272195.1 Candidatus Sericytochromatia bacterium | reverse complement strand
TTTTACCCCTGCTGATCCCTGGATTGCGTACCGAACACTTGAGCCGAAACGTTGTATCCACAAGGATTTTTAAGTGTAAATCTTCATGAGGCAATGTATCTATGAGACGCATGGCAAGCCATTTGAGCCAGAGCTGAGGGCGTAAATATTTAGCACGTAAAAACCGCAAAAGCCTTTTATATTCAATGTTTGAAGCATGTTTATGGAGTGTTTTAAGGTTGGCGGTTTCAAAACAAATGATGTGCAAAAAAACCAGCCAGGACAGCGTGAGCAAATGCTTTGCCCGGAATTGATGACGCAAACCTTCCAGGCTTTTTCTGATTTCAGGGGGTATACAAGAGAATGGGTACATAGTAGCTTGGCTTCAGACCTTTTTGTATGGTTTTTATTTTGTCTGTAGTTATTCAAAATATACACCATTCTAAAAAGGTCTTCTTTCTTTGCTTTCAGCGATCATGTCAGGCAAAAGCTATGAACATTGAGTGATAAGCAGAATAGCTGGACTGAATCATGGCGTGTATTCTCTCTTTATGACTGGAGGATGCAGAGATTATCGCTGGGTTTGCCGGAAATACTCTTAATCAATGAAATTAATTAAATTAACTTTTAATTAATTTAAGGGTTAAAAAAGAACAGCGCCTGTGATCTGCAGGCGCTGCTGTGCGGGACGCTGGTGGGCTTACATCCGGAACACCGCAAAGCGGCTGTCTTCAATCGGGGCGTTGAGGCTGGCCGAGAGGGCCAGCCCCAGCACCTGGCGGGTGTCAGCCGGGTCAATAATGCCGTCATCCCACAGACGGGCCGAGCTGTAATACGCGGCGTTTTCGCGGGCGTATTTGTCGAGAATGGGCTGTTTAAAGGCAGTCTGATCGGCCGCGCTCATATCCTGGCCTTTGGCCTGCAGCTGGTCGCGTTTGACCGTCAGCAAAACATTGGCGGCCTGCTCGCCGCCCATCACGCCAATTTTGGCTTTGGGCCACATCCAGAGCATGCGCGGGCTGTAGGCCCGGCCACACATGCCGTAGTTGCCTGCGCCATAAGAGCCGCCAATGATGACCGTGAATTTGGGCACGGCGGTGGTGGCCACGGCCTGTACCAGTTTGGCGCCGTCTTTGGCGATGCCCTTGTGCTCGTAGTCTTTGCCGACCATAAAGCCCACAATATTCTGTAAAAACACCAGCGGAATCTTGCGCTGGCTGCAGATTTCAATAAAATGGGCGCCTTTGAGGGCTGATTCCGAAAACAGGATGCCATTATTGGCCACAATGCCCACCGGGTAGCCCATAATATAACCAAAACCACAGACCAGGGTCTGGCCGTAATTGGCTTTAAACTCATGAAAGGCTGAGGCATCCAGCAGGCGGGCCAGCACTTCGTGAACGTCATAGGTCTGGCGCTCATCCGCAGGGATGATTTTGTAGAGATCCTCGGCCGGGTAGAGCGGCTCCTGGGGCGACTGCACCTTGAGGCTGAGAGGCTTGCGCCGGTTCAGGTTGGCAATGCAGTTGCGGGCGATGTCGAGGGCCTCTTCATCGTCCTGGGCCAGATGGTCGGCCACGCCAGAAATGCGGCAGTGCACGTCGGCCCCGCCCAGTTCTTCGGCTGTGACTTCCTCACCCGTAGCGGCCTTGACCAGCGGCGGGCCGCCCAGAAAGATGGTGCCCTGCCCTTTGACCATGATGGTTTCATCCGACATGGCGGGCACATAGGCCCCGCCGGCGGTGCAGGAGCCCATCACCACGGCAATCTGGGGAATATTTTTGGCGGACATCTGGGCCTGCAGATAAAAAATGCGGCCAAAGTGCTCCCTGTCAGGGAACACCTCGTCCTGCATGGGCAGAAAGGCCCCGCCGGAATCCACCAGATAGATGCAGGGCAGGTGGTTTTCGAGGGCGATTTCCTGGGCGCGCAGGTGTTTTTTGACCGTCAGCGGAAAGTAGGTCCCGCCTTTGACCGTGGCGTCATTGGCCACAATCACCACCTGCTGGCCGTGCACCAGGCCCATGCCGGTCACAATGCCAGCAGCAGGTACGGCTTCGTCGTAAACATCTTCAGCCGCAAGGGCCGAAAACTCCAGAAAGGGGGCACCGGGGTCGCAGAGCAGACGGATGCGGTCACGCACAAAGAGCTTGCCACGGGCCTCATGGCGCTGGCGGGCTTTATCGGAGCCGCCGGCGCGCACCCGCTCCAGCCGGCTGCGCAGGGCATTGAGGGCTTCAGCATAGCTGGCGGCATTGGCCTGGGCCTGGGGCGTGTTGAGATTGAGCTGGGTATGAATGGGATACATCGCTTCAGGCCTTTCCCTGATTGGCCACGCCAGCAATGGCGGCTTCAATGGCGCTCTGATCGCCGAGGTAGCGCTTGCTGAGGGGCTTCAGATCGGCGTCCAGCTCATAGACCAGCGGCACGCCGGTGGGAATATTCAGCTTCAGAATGGCTTCATCGGAGATCTGATCAAGATGCTTGACCAGGGCGCGCAGGCTGTTGCCGTGAGCGGTGATCAGCAGGCGCTGGCCGGCCTGGATCTGGGGGGCGAGGGTCTGCTCCCAGAAGGGCACCACCCGTGCGACCGTGTCTTTGAGGCTCTCGGTCAGGGGCAGTAGGCTGGGATCCATGCTGGCGTAGCGGGCATCATGGCCGGGCCAGCGTTCGTCTTCGCGGGTCAGGGCAGGCGGCGGCACGTCGTAGCTGCGCCGCCAGATCAGTACCTGCTCTTCGCCGTGTTTTTGTGCCGTTTCGGCCTTGTTGAGGCCCTGCAGCGCACCGTAATGGCGCTCGTTGAGCTCCCAGCAGCGCTCTACGGGCAGCCAGATCTGGTCCATTTCGTCGAGGGCCAGCCAGAGGGTGCGGATGGCGCGCTTCAGCACAGAGGTGTAGGCGGTATCAAAGTGCAGGCCTTCAGCTTTCATCAGCCGGCCGGCTTCGCTGGCTTCAGCCCGGCCCTGTGCGGTCAGGTCCACGTCGGTCCAGCCCGTAAAGCGGTTTTCCTGGTTCCAGGTGCTTTGGCCGTGGCGCAGTAAAACGAGGGTATGGGTGGTCATGGCTTACTCCTTTAAAGATGTTTGCCGGTATTATAACAGGCTGTGCAGACTGATTTTGTCTGTGTTTGGTAAGCATATGGATGCTTTGTCAGGGCTTTTTCAGGCCCGGGGCAAAAAATTTTTTTTGGGTCCTCGCAGGGTAATGCCCGCTCGTTTGGGTCCGTTTGGGTTTATCACGGCCTACGGCAAAATGGCCTTTCAGGCCCGCAATCTGGCCCGCGCTACCGAGATTTACCAGCGCATGCTGGCCGACAGTGACTGCACAGTGATCCTGACTCTGGCGGGCTCGCTGGTGTCTGCCGGCCTGAAGCAGACCCTGGTGGATCTGGTGAAAAACCGCATGGTCGATGCGATTGTGTCGACCGGGGCCAATATTGTGGATCAGGATTTCTTTGAGGCCCTTGGCTATCGCCATTATCAGGGCACGCCGGCGGCCGACGATCAGGCCCTGCGCGAACTGGCGATTGATCGCATCTACGACACCTATATCGACGAAGACGCCCTGCGCGTCTGCGATGAAACCATTGCTGAGATTGCCGCCGGCCTGCCGGCCCGGCCCCACTCTTCGCGCGAGTTTATCGCCGAAATGGGTCGCTGGCTGCAGCAGCGGGATCTGGGCGCCAATTCGCTGGTGCGCGTGGCCTATGAGCAGGGCGTGCCGATCTTTGTACCCGCATTTTCTGACTGCAGTGCAGGCTTTGGCCTGGTCTGCCACCAGACCCGCCAGCCGGAGCAGCACCTGACGATTGACTCCGTGCGCGACTTCCGCGAGCTGACTGAGATAAAGGTGCAAAGCGCTGAAAGCGGCCTGCTGATGCTGGCCGGCGGGGTGCCCAAAAACTTTGCCCAGGACGTGGTCGTGGCCGCTGAGCTGCTAGGCAAAGAGGTCAGCATGCACAAATACGCCGTGCAGCTGACCGTGGCCGACGAGCGTGACGGCGCCCTCTCAGGCTCGACCCTGCGCGAAGCCTGCTCCTGGGGCAAGGTTGATACGGTCTATGAGCAGATGGTCTTTGGCGAACTGACCCTTGGCTTCCCCCTGCTGGCTTCTGCAGCCTACCACGCCCGCGCCTGGGAGTCCCGCCCGGCCCGCCGCTGGAACCGCATTTTTGAACCCCTGGCAGCGGTAAAATAAACCCCTGAAGCCCCACCGAAGGCCCGTGCTTTTGGTGGTTTTTTTTTTCAGCGATCTTGAAGCCGACGGTATGTTGTTGGGGGTGGGTTTAATATGTTTTTTGCCCGCTCAGTTAAATAGTAGCCACCGCTTTTTTTTGCCCCTCTATATTCAATCCATTGTTTGGCCTGCAATTCTAAAAGGTAAGATTTAATTGAGCGTGCCTTTATATTTAAGCTTTCAGCATAGTCTTTTGTTCTTTGTCCTTCGTTAACAGCTAAATTTTTGATTAAATCTTGAAGGCGTTCAATAAAGTCTTGTTTTCGACCAGAAAAATCTTGAATAATTGTTTCGAGCAGTGCAGATTGTCTTTGCTTTTGCTTTGTAAGGTGTTTTTTACGGGCAACGTAAAAACATGCTATAAAACGCTCCTGCTCTTGAATGTATTCTGGATGACCGGGTGCTGAGAGCTCTCTGAAGTTTTTTAAGCCGCCAAACTCGACTGATGCCAGATGAAATAACTCGGATGACCAGGGTGGTACAGGTTTTGAGTTGGACTGTAAATCAGCCTTATGAATGCCTTCTTCCCATGCAGGTATCCACTCTTCTTCGTGCAGTGCCGGGTGTTCACTTTTGCTTTTTAATGGACTGCTTACTTGATTTAATGTGCTATTTAATTGATTTAAAGGACTACTTGAGGTATTTTGCAGGGCGTTGGATGTTTTTAATGGCCCAGATGAAGGAAGATCAGGTCGGAGCACAGGCAAGGGTATGATGCTTGTAAAAAGGATATCATCAATGAACTTTGGCATCTGGCCTTTTGCATATAAAGGACTGTACTTGAAAGCGCGTTTAATACCTGAGCCAATCTCTTCTGCCCAGCCAATTTGTCGGAAAAATTTGGATATATTTGGATTTTTTGGTTCTGGCATGCAGTTTTCTGGGGTTATTTCGCAAAAACGGTTTGCGCGATTGGGATTTTCTATGATGACCCGTTCTGCTTCAATAATGATTCGGGCCGGGGAGTAATGGCTATAATCGCGATGAACCAGCAAATTAACAATGACTTCTCTGAACAATTCTGTTCTGAGGCTAATGCGCTGGTCACCCTCAAGGTAAAATGGATCGGGTAGATATTTTTCAATAAAACGCATTAGTTGATCATACGCATCAATTAAATTGGTTTGAACATCCAGCCGATCGTCATAACGCTCAGTATCTTGAATGCGAACAAGTGCATCAATCCGGTAATGTGGCAAAATATTGCTAATGGTCTGGTCTTTGCCGAGCAATAACGCTGCGGCCACCGTCAGGCCCTTTTCGCCTGTTGCATAATCTTCCCGATAGAGTGACAGGCTTTGTAAAAAATCTTGATCGTTTTGCTCTGCCAGGCTTTTATTCCCCGCGGAGGGTTGCAGTGTCATCAATTGGCGTGCACGCTTTAAAAGCTCTTGTTGAAGACCGTCCATTTTAAGGTGGGGCAAGATACGATTTTCAGAGAATTGCTTTGTTTTTTCACTGGCCAACTGCGTGATGGCAGCAGAATTCCCCGTAATATTCTTGTCTGACGAGCCTTGGCGGTCATAAAACCTTTGATTGACATGGTGAATATTCGAGCTTTCAGGCACAAAAATACCAATCACTTGTTTTCCTTCATTTTGAATATCAATAATTTGTGGCGTCAGATCATAGCTGGGGGAAAGTTTATTGGTTTCTGAGATAAATTGGGCGCAAATTTGTTCGATTCGTTCGGGCTTAACACCCATGATTTTGCTCGCATCGGTGACGCCAAGCAAAATAAACCCACCTTTTCGGTTTAAAAAAGCGCATACGGTTGGCCACACTTCTTTGCTAAGCCTGCCATGAGATTCTTTAAACTCAACGTGCACGCCTTCGCCTTGAGCAATTAAATCTCTTATTTTTGCTTCGTCGATTTTTACCACTTTTAAGCCAGTTCAATTGAGGATGTGAATCTCAAAAAGCATACCATAAAATACGCTATTGGATTGCATTTGCTTCTGGGCCTGCGTACACTGAAGCCGGAGGCGTATCTAACATGCATAGCAATACTGTTGATAGCCGTAAGACAGCGGGTGTTGTCAACGGCTATCACATTCGTGACTTTATCAAAAAGTGGCAGGCATCCAAGCTCAAAGAACGCGCAG
>JACYMC010000061.1 GCA_015272195.1 Candidatus Sericytochromatia bacterium | reverse complement strand
GGACGCGCAGAAAGAGGGGGTCAAAGCGCAGCTGGTCATGGTCGTTGAGATCTTCATAACCGGCTGCCAGACCGTAAATGCGCTGGGCCAGGAGTTCCTCAACAGTGAAGTCCACATAACCGGCAGCACGATGGTCGGTGAAACAGGCGGCCAGACGGGATATGAGACCCAGGCGGCTAATTGCATTGCAGCCTGAGCTGGCCACGGCTTATCAGCTGCGGACGGGTCTGTATGACAAGGTCTACCAGCAAGCCGACAAAGCCCGCCCGGATTTTGCCCGCAGCGTGGCCCTGGCGCCTGAGCGCCCGGAAGTGCTCCTGACAGCGGCCCGCTTTTATCTGGCCCAGTCTGAGCTGACTGAAGCCGAAGGTCTCTTGCTGAAAGCCAGGCAACTGCAGCCAGTCGGAGAGCCGGGGGCCGATGTTTTGTTTTTGCTGGCCCAGCTTGAACAGACCCGTCAGCGCTTTGAGCAGGCCCTGGCCTATTATGCCCAGGCCGTGGCGCATCCGGCGGTTCAGCAGAGTTTGGCTCAGGCCACCTATCGCCGTGCACAGGCCAGTCTGCTGGCGCAGCAGCGTTTAAGCGAGGCTTTGCAGGTTTTGACTCCTGTGTTGCAGCAGTACCCGGACCGGGAAGATGCCCAGAACGAATACAAGCTCTATTTTGTGCAGCAGCAGCTCCAGCAGCAGCCTGCAGACGCCCGGTTGCACAATGAGCTGGGCCAGCTCTACATCAAGTTAAATCAGCCCGAAAAAGCCTTAAAAGCCTTGCTTCAGGCTTATCAGCTGGATGCCCGGCAGGCCGTGATCGCTTACAATCTGGGTCTGGCCCATCAAACGCTGAATCAGGTGTCTGAAGCCCGTGCGGCTTTTAAAGCCGCCCTGCAGCTGGACCCGGCCTACACCAAAGCCCGCCTGGGTCTGGCCCAGCTGAGCTATCAGGCGGGTGAGCTGGCACGGGCTGAGGCAGAGCTGACCAGTTTGTTAAAGGCGCAACCTGACTACGTGCCCGCGATGAGCCTGCTGGGCCAGCTGCGGCAGCAGCAGGGTCAAATTGAAGCCGCCCGTTTGCTGTGGCAGCGGGTGCTGGCGCTGGATCCGCAGAATCACCGCGTGAGTCAATGGCTCCAGCGCCTCGCAGCCGACTGAGTTGGGCCTCAGTTGATCCAGTACTGAATATCGAGGTTGCCGTTTTTGGTAAAGCGCGGCGCGATGCGGACATTGCGGCTGTCGGGCCCCAAAATCTCACCCATCAGTACATCGGTTTGAATGCTCAGGGCATAATCGCCCTGCGGGGTGGGTCTCAGGCCAGCGCCGTCGAGGCCGGCGCGGATGGCTTCTGCGGCTCTGCGGTTGAGGTCCATGCCAAAAGCGTTTGCCACGCCGTTCAGAAAGCGATTCTGCAGCTCTGTCTGATCGATGGTCAGATCAATGCTGCTGCCGTTGGGCACAATGCTGAGATCCAGATTGAAATTCACATACTGCTGACCCTGCAGGCTGACCGCAAAACGCCCATTGCTGAGCTCCACCTGCAGGCTGTCTGCTGCCTGGCGCAAAAGCTCCGCATTACGACGGTTTTCGCGGCGGTTCAGTAGATTGCTGCCGTCAAGCAACTCCTGTGCTGCCTCGCGCATGGCGCTCTGCATCTGCTGGCGCATGTCCTGGGCCACTCTGCCGTTGGGGCTGATTTCGATATTGCCCGTGATGCTGCCATCGTCATCGGCATACAGGCTCACAGCCGCCCGGCCATAGGCGGTTTCCAGGCCTGAAGTACTGGCTCTGAGCTGGTAGGCCTCTACCTCTCCGTTTGCGCCGGTGCGGATGTCGCCGGTATTGGTCAGATCAATGCCCAGACTGTCGGTGCGGCCCAAAACGCCGTGTTCTCTGAAAAAGTCGGCCATGCCCTGGTTTTGCTGGGCCAGCAGATCCAGAAAGGCCTCTGTTTCGAGGCTGACATGCCCGTCCAGTTCGTGACGGGGGGTGACCGTTCCCGTAATCTGGCTGTCTGCCACGGTGATGTGGGTGCTGCCGCTGCGCACTTCGGTGCGGGCGCCTTCGCCCGTGGTTTCAAGGGCCAGGCGCGCTTCGGCCTGCAGGTCCAGCCCGGTTGCATCGGCCCGGGCTTCAGCTGCGCTGATCTCGGCGCTGACGCGGGTGGCGTCGGCAGCCAGGCTGGCGTTCAGCGACAGATCTTCTGCCGTGGCCCCGTCAGGACCCAGTTGAACGGCGCCAATCCGTGAGCTGCCTTCCATAGTGGCGCTGTCACCGGCATCACTGACCACGGCCTGGCCGCTGGTTTTCAGATCACGCAGGCTCACACCACCTTCTGCCCCGCTTTGCCCGATCACATGGCGATCCAGGTAGTTGAGCAGATAGCGTCCGTAAGCCGGTTCAATATTGTGGGCCGCAAAGAAAGCCTCCCGCTCAGCCTCACCTGCTGCGCGCATATCTGCCCACTGGCTGGCGGGGGCTTTGGCCAGTTCTGCACGGGCCGTATCGACATGCAGACCGCTGCCCCGGCGCAGGCCGCCTTCGCTGATATGTTCATCGCGCAGGTGGCCTTCTGTGCGCCGATTGGCGCCGCTGGCCGGCTCCCGGTAATCGCCACCGCCAGCTGCCAGGGTGTCGATAAAGGCGGCCACTTCTGCGCTGGGCTCTGGTCCTGCGGCTTCGGGCCGGGCGCTGACTTCTGCCACGCTGGCTTCGCTGTCGAGGGTGGTGACCCGCCCCTCGGCGTCTTCAAAGCGGCCTTCGCCGCTGACGCGGATGCCGCCGATAGCAGATGCTTCCGGAGCAATCTGGGTTTCGCCGGCTGCGGCTCTGAGGGTGACATCGGTCTGGGTGCCGTCACGTTCAGCGTTCAGGCTGGCTTCAGCACGGGCCTCGCCAAAGTTGAGCCCCGCCGGGTCAAAGCTGGCTGAGGCCAGATCGCCACTGACGCTGACGCGCTGCCGGTCAGCGGCTTCGCTGGCCGGCGGGCTCTGGGGTGAGAGCACCCGCTGCTGGAGATAGTTGAGCAGGTAGTCACCATAGCGGATATCGTGGGCTTCAAAAAAGGCGGCGCGTTCGGCTTCACCGGCTGTGAGCATCTCGACCCACTGGCTGGCAGGGGCTTTGGCCAGTTCTGCACGGGCCGTATCGACATGCAGGCCGCTGCCCCGGCGCAGGCCGCCTTCGCTGATATGTTCATCGCGCAGATGGCCTTCTGTGCGGCGATTGGCGCCACTGGCCGGCTCCCGGTAATCGCCACCGCCGGCTGCAAGGGTTTCGATAAAAGCGGCCACCTGTTCGTTTTCTGTGGGCTCAGGGGGGGCCGGGTCTGCAAGCGCCGGTTCAGCACTGACGGTTTCTGCCGTCAGACTGCCGCTGACGGGGCCCACCGCGCCGCTGCTGCCGTCGCCGGCCAGACGCAGGTCTTCAGCCCTCAAAGCCCCGTTCAGGGCGGTGTCACCGGCTTCTGAACGGGCGGTGGCATCCAGGTTCAGGCTGAGCTGGCCAAGACTGGCCAGCCAGCCGCTGTCGCTGTCGCTGAGGTTAAGATTCTGCAGGTTAAAGCCCAGCTCACCGCTGATCTGCGCATCGGTGCCGAGGCGCTGAGTCAGCCCCTGCAGCTCGCCAATCAGCTGGCGCACGGGCTGTTCCTGCAGCAAATCCACCAGGCGGCCGATTTGTTCGCTGTCCATGCCCAGATTGCGGGCCAGACGGTTGACTTCATTGTCGCTGGCCGAGCTGGCCAGACGCTGCAGGCCGTCGCTGGGCAGCTGTGACAGCAACTGCTGCAGTTGCTCACGGCCCAGACCGTACTGGCTGAGATAGGTATCCATATCGCTCAGCAGCGTGTTCACACGGGTCTGAATGGCTGCCACCACATCCTGATCCAGGGTAATATCCCCGCTCAGGCGACCGCTCAGTTCCTCAAGACTCAGATCTCTCAGGGCATGGGTGGTGTCGTCCAGAATGGCACGGCCACCAGCGCCATCCAGTGTGACGGTGGTGGGGTCTGCCTCGCCTGACGCCGGATCGGCTGCTGCCGTCAGATCGGTGCCGCCGCTGATGGCGAGGTTTCTGAGTTCCAGCTCAATGCCGTCGCTGCCGAAGCGTACGCTGAAGTGTTCAGGGCTCAGGGTCAGGCGGCCGTTGCTGAGATCCCCCAGCTGGGCCAGTTCAGGGTGGCTGTTCATGAGTCGTTGCAGGGCTTCGCCCTCAAGGGTCAGGGATTCAGGACGCAGCTCGTAACGCTGGCTGCCGTCCGGGCCGGGGGTGCTTTCAAGCCGGGCCGAAACATCCATGCCCTGCTGGCGCAAGGCTTCAAGGCCCTGCTGCAGCATGCCTTCAGCGTTGGTGTGGCCGGTTTCCTGTGTCAGTTCAAGATAAGGTGAGAGGCTGGCCAGTGCGCCTTGCTGCTCAGGGCTCAGTTCTCCGCTGCTGACCAGGTGTTGGGCCAGGGCCTCAGCGCTGCTGTTGCGCACAATGGCCGCGCGCCTGTCAGCGGGCAAGGCCTGAAACGCAGGCGAAGCCATCAATTGCTGCAGGGCAACGTTTTCGCCCGCGCTCTGGCCAGACCAGTTGCGCAGCAGGCGCTCGGCATCGAGGGCGGCGGTTTCGCTGGCCCAGAAAGCGGCCCGCTCGCGCAATTCCGGCGGCAGGCTTTCCAAAGCGCCCTGGTTATACAGCTGCATGAGCTGGCGCTGATCGCGGTCGCCTGAAATCAGCTGGCTCTGGCGGCGGGGGTCGTTACCCGGCCGGTCGATGCGGCTGAGGATCTCGCGCACCGCGCTTTCGCTGGCGGGGCTGGCGTCTGCTGGCATGGGGCTGACAGGCTCAGGGCCAAAGTCAGGGGCGGCTTCCTGCGGCGATTGCAGCGCTTCAGAGAGCATGGGGTTGTTGGTTTCAACCGTCAGCTGGCCATTTGGGCTGCTGAGGGTGGCCATGGGATTGCTGAAATCGGCCATACCCACGCCTTCTGCTGCTGAGAGCACGCGGCCCATCCAGCCAGGAAGGTTGTCACGAAAGGCGGGGTCGAGATTAAATTCATAGACCTGCTCACCGTTCTGAGTGCGGCTTTCGACCCGCAGATGGCGCGCGATTTCGGCGGCGGCCTGTTGCAGCTCCTGGTCATCATAGGCATAGGCCAGCGGGCTTTCGCGCAGAGCGTCAAAGGCCGCGCCCTGCAGCTTGCCCCGGGTGGCGCTCAGCATCTGCTCAAAATCAGCCACACCGCCTTCCACTGTCAGGCGCAGGGTGTCGATATTGCCGCTGATATCATCCGCACCAGGGGTGCGCACGCCGTTGGCATCTGTCAGGCTGGCGCTGCCCATTTCCAGATCCACCACCCGGCCTGTGCTCAGGTCCGGGGCATCTGCGGGATCTTCAAAAAAGCTGACGGCCTGCGGCTCAATCTCATGGCTGGGTGTGTTTGTCTGCAGGGTCAGGGTTTCACCCTGAAAGACGCTTTCGAGCAGGGCCTGGGCCTGCTGCGGGTCCAGGTCGCTCTGGGTTTCGCTCAGCAACTGGACCAGCTGGCTGCGTATTTCGTCTTCAGAGAGACCGGGGGCCGTCAGCTGAATCTGATTGCGCACGGCCTGCAGCTCACGGGAACTGATTTGCCGGTCTTCGGTGACTTCGTTCCAGGCCTGGCGAACGGCAGGAAACTGGCTGGCATTGAGCATCGGGCTAACCTCACAGACACAATCAGGATAAAGGGCGGGGCGTGATTTATTTAATATACCGCAAAGCCTGTTTTTTTATCTAACATAAGCAGTGCTAATAAACGATTCTGATATTTCATCTCACCTGATATAAGCGAATTTTTGAGTTGTTTTTTGATAGTTTTTCGGATGTAATTATACAGTTTTATATTCATTGATCCTTCCTCCTATTTGGGATGGAAATATTTTATTCTTTTTGGCCTCAAATGGCTATGCAATTCTTTTTCTGGAAAACTCTAAAATGACGACACGCCCTGGTAAAACAAATAGTAAAACAAGCCGAGGACTCAATGTTCATAGCTTTTGCCTGACATGATCGCTGAAAGCAAAGACAAAGCTTTGACTTGACAAGTCAGGGAGAGGGTTTGAGAGCCCTAAATAGCCTGTAAGTATTGTCCGTGTTGGATTTAAGCTAAAATGGGGCATCCCTCGAAAGGAAGCCCCCAAAATAATGCTTAAGATTCAGTGTACATCTCTTTTTCACGCTTTAGAAAAAAATTTTTTAGTTCAAGGCCTGCAGCGTCTATGGCCTCATCGAGAGGATTGGCGCTGTGCCGTCGCCTACAGTACCGGCTTGATCCTATCCGAGAAAAAACCAACTCTGCGGTTACTCCAGAGTACAACTGGTTTCCGGGCC
>JACYMC010000091.1 GCA_015272195.1 Candidatus Sericytochromatia bacterium | reverse complement strand
TATGATAACTTTAATCTACAGAAAGGAGCCAGTTTTTATCTACTGATCTGTTTGTGAGAAATGCGGGCTAAAATGCCGCTGGCCTCCAGCTCCTCAGCGTTGCGCAGAACCTGGTGATAACGGGGACCAGAGGCGCCTTCCCCCCGCATCAGCATGCCGACCAGCTCAGCATCTGGGCGGGATGCCAGGGGATGGGCCTGCTGTGAAGGCCCCACAATGATCTCAATCGCTGCAGCCAGTGCATCTGGCACCGGCATTTTTTGTGCAATGGCCTGCATCTGCGCAGGTTGCGCCTGTTCAATTTTTTGCTGCATTTCAGCAGCAGCTGGCTGTCGCAAAGGGCCGGCTGCACTGCTGCGACGCAGGCCGGGGTTCTGCTGCAAGCGGGAAGAAGCCTCAGGTGGTGCTGACTGCTGCAGAGGCGCCTGGCCGCTGCGTTCAATCTGAGCTGTTTTAAGGGCATGGCGTGACAGCGCGTTGAGATCCATCTGGACACCTCCACTTTTAACTGAGTATAACACCCGCATGTTAACAATAGCAACATATAAAAATCAAAAAATCCCCCGCTTTGGGGGGATTTTCCGGCTTTTAAGCTGACGCCGCGCTGTTAAATACAGCGAAAGTGCTCAGGCAATCGTGACATCCTGGCACAGATAGACATCCTGGATCGCATGCAGCAGGGCCACGCCTTCTTTCATATCACGCTGAAAGGCTTTGCGGCCCGAAATCAGACCCATGCCACCCGCGCGCTTGTTGATCACGGCGGTTTTAACAGCTTCAGCCAGATCAGAGGCTCCCGAAGAGGCGCCGCCTGAGTTGATCAGGCCAGCACGGCCCATATAGCAGTTGGCCACCTGATAGCGGGTCAGGTCAATGGGGTGATCGCTGCTCAGATCTGAATAGACTTTTTTGTGGGTTTTGCCGAAGTTGATGGCCGTATAGCCCCCGTTGTTTTCGGGCAGCTTCTGTTTGATAATATCGGCCTCGATGGTCACGCCCAGATGGTTGGCCTGGCCGGTCAGATCAGCTGAAACATGGTAGTCTACGCCGTCTTTTTTGAAGCCATCATTGCGGGTATAACACCACAAAATGGTCGCCAGACCCAGCTCATGGGCATATTTAAAGGCCTGACTGATTTCCCAGAGCTGGCGGCGGGAGTCTTCAGAGCCAAAGTAAATCGTGGCACCAATGGCGGCGGCCCCCATATTAAAGGCCTGATCCACATCAGCAAACAGGGTCTGGTCGTTGATATTGGGATAGGTCAGCAGCTCATTGTGATTGATTTTAACCACAAAGGGAATTTTATGGGCATATTTGCGGGCCACAGAACCCAGTACGCCAAGGGTAGAGGCCACGGCGTTGCAGCCGCCTTCGAGGGCCAGCTTGACGATGTTTTCGGGATCAAAATAGATTGGATTGGGCGCAAAAGAAGCTGCAGCAGAGTGCTCAATGCCCTGATCGACAGGCAAAATTGAAACATAGCCGCTGCCGCCGAGGCGACCGGCATTCAGCAGCCGCTGCAGATTGCACAGCACGTTGATGGAGCGATCGCTGGGAATAAAAATCCGGTCGATAAAGTCAGGACCGGGCAGGTGCAGCTGTTCTTTGGCAATGGTCTGGCAGCTGTGCTCCAGCAAATGGCTGGCATCCGAGCCCAGGTAGGCGGCAATCTGGTCAATAGTGCTCATGGCATATACCTCATCAAAATGATCTGGCTCCCAGTATAGCAAGAATCCCGGCCGCTGGATCAGCCGGCTGTCGCTGCCGTACTGCGTACCAGCGCCTTGATCGGATTGCCTGCGGGATCCAGTACAGACTCAGCCACGGTCACCCGAACCTGATCACCGGGCCGGTAAAGATTGCTGCCGGGCAAAGCCGTCAGCAAAACGGTCTGGCCCGTGGCATCCGCCGGATCATAAAAGGCGCTGCCGCCGAGGTCGTACCAGCTGCCTTCAAACGTGGGAAAGGGGTAACCCGCCGGGGTAATCTGTACAAAATAATTGCGGGCCGCCTGCCGGGCAGAGGCATTGCCTTGATTCCCTGGGTAGCCTGCCGGGGCTTCGCGCCAGCTTTCTGGCACCCCTACCCCCCGGTCGCGCATGCCCCCAGCAATCACACGGCCCAGCGTATAGAGCACCATGCGCTTATCAAAACGCAGCCGTAGGGCATCGCCATAAATCCCGCCTGTTTCAGCCGTCTGGGCCTGCAGATGCTGCACCTCAGGCGCGCGTGTGTCGGTCTGTACAGAAAACTTATAGCTGTCTTCAAAAGGGCCGTCAGTCAGTTTAAAATGCCCCCTGGCGCGCCGGTCACCGTCTTTGGCCTGAATCTCGCGCTGATAATCATGGGGCGATAAAAAGATCACGCGGTAATCGGGCGCCAGATTGCTGTCTTTATCGGTGGGCAGTGCAAGGCCATCTTTAAAGCTGAAGGTCACCTCTGTATCATCAGCGTTCCAGAAAATATGAAAAGCCTGCTTGTCCCAGATCGGCAAGCCCGGCAAAACACCGGCCTGTTCACTGATATGAATCTGGGTCGTTCCCCAGACCGTATCGGCATCGGGCGTTTCCAGGCCATTATCGGTATCGACACTCAGACGCCGATGGTTATAAGCCATAACACAAAAGTTGTCTTCGACCTGCTGGCGCTGCATGGGTTCCGAAAAGCGCAGCACAAAAGAAGCATCCGGCATGACCCCACTGGCATTGCGCCCTGGTGTTACCCGTGTCACCTCTGGCAAGGCCGAAAAAGCATTATTGGCGGTGCCATTCAGCGTGCTGGTCACGGCAGAAGCCACAGGCGCCGGGGCCGCACTCAGCAGCGGCTGAGGCAAAGCACTTGCCACCGGCAGAGGCTCCGCAAGCAGATCCGGTATCGGTGCTGCAGGCAAAAGGACTTTGGGCAGCGCGCTCAGCCCCAGTTCACGGGCCAGGTCCAGCCAGTCTGTGGCCGGAAAATTGCGCTGCCGGAACAGCACCCAGTCACCCTGAATAATATCCTGCACCGGTCTGCCCTCAACCCGGCGACCCAGCACCGCCTGATAAGTGGCCAGGGCACTGGCCCGCTGGCCCTGATACAACAGCGCATGGGCCAGATTGATGCGGGCAGAAATCGATTCTGGTTCCTGGGCCAGGGCTTGCTGCGCCAGTTCAGCGGCACGCTGCCAATCCTGCTGCAACAGATGAATCCAGGCCAGGTTTTCATACACAAAGGCCTGCTGGGCCTGCTGAACCGGCCCCTGCAACTGCCCCAGAGAGCGGGTCACATCCTGGGCACCCTGCACCAGATCGTTGCGCCGGATATGGGCCAGACTGCGGTTCAAAAGCGCCTCCGGATCATCCGGGCGCAACTCCAGGGCGCGATCAAAATCAGCCAGAGCCTGATCCAGCTGATTCTGCGCCAGATAGACCAGCCCCCGAAACAGATAGGCCGGTGCAAAGGCATTGTCACGCTGAATCACGGTACTCAGGGTATCCAGTGCAGATTCTGCCTGCCCCATCCGGGCCTGTACATGCCCGCGATAAGCCTGACTGGCCACATGCCGGGGATTACGGGCCAGCGCAAAGTCAAAGCTTTCAAGGGCGCGGGGTAACTCCTGCAGGCGCAGATGCATCAGGCCCCGATGAAAGTAAGGCTCCGCCGTATCCGCCTGTAAGCGCACAGCATCGTTAAGGCTTGCAAGGGCCTGCTCATAGAGCCCCAGCTGCAGATAACCCACGGCCTGATTGTTGTGCAGCCACCAGGGATTGGCGATTCTGGCCTGTAAAGTATCCAGCTGACGGAGTCCCTCACTGATTTGCGCGCTGGCCAGCTGCACTGTGGCCAGGTTCAGCTGAGTCCTTAAATCATCGGGTCGGGCATCATGCAAAACCTGAAATTGCTGGCGGGCCGCCTGCAGCTCACCGGCCTGGAGGGCTTTGATGGATTCTGAATTGTCGGCTGTCTGCAAACAAAACAGCACATAATCCTGGCCATTAAGAACCAGACTCACCGACTGCAGCTCAGATTCATCCAGGGTCACCTGACTGACCGGCGCGCTGCCCAGCTGAATCACAGTCGTGGCAGGGGTCTCAAGATTAACCACCTGGCTGACACTCTGGGGGCAGGCACTTAACATCAAACCAGCAAAACCCAGCCCCAGATAAGAACGACGATAAACGCGCATTATGGCAGATTCCTCCACTGTTGAATCAGGGGCCGGTAACGCTGGGCCAGCGGTGTCTGATGCCCCTGAAGATGGCCGTCAAGTTCCTGCTGGGCCTGGGCCGGGCTCAGCTCCTGACGCAGGCCCTGGTAAAGCATTGCGATCAGTCGCACATCATTCACCCCACTCTGATACTGCTGTCGCAGTTGCGCCACACTGCGTTCATACACCCGCTCCTGTGACTGATTCTGAGCGTCTGTATAGCGCAGACGCAGACGAAACACCGCTGTATCCGACAGGGCAGCGCCATCATAGCGCTGCCAGAAACCCTGCTGGGCCCCCGGCAACAAAGCACTCTGCCAGCGCAAGCCCTGAGCCGCGCTGCTTTCTGAACTGCTGGACAACAGATTCAGACCGGTGGGGCTTTCAAGCTGAACCGCGAGCTGACGTACAGCAGGCGCTAACAGGCCAGGCAAAAGGGTACCAAATACGCGCGGCACATCGACAGCACTCTCAAGCCGGAGCAAAGCGCCCCGTCCCAGACTGCTCAGCTGATGCAGGCGCTGCTCATGTAACTGCAGTCCACAAGCAATGACCGATAAGCCTGTCCCCTGCTCAGCCTGGCTGCTGACCAAAGCCTCTGCTTCAAGCATATCGGCTTGCAGCGTGTCGGGCACAAGACCTGTACCCAAAAGCAGCACACGGGTGCCGCGTCCAGGCTGGACATATTGCTGGGCCAGCTGGTAAGCGGTCTGCAAGCCCTGAGGCAAATCATGGCCCGGAGCCAAAGCCGGAGCGGCTGCGAGTGCCTCACTCAGGGCTTGTGTACCCGAAAAGGCCTGGCCTTCAAGCAGAACCTGCGCTTCCGCCCCAAAGCGCACCAGAGAAACCAGATCGCCGTTTTTCAGTTCAGTATCCAGGGTCTCAAGACCCTGTGCAATCACATCCAATAAAGGCACCGGCGCTGATGCAGCACCGGGCAGACGCGTCTGCTGCAATAAATCATTCTGCTCCAGCAGCACAATCAAATGGGTATTGGAGCGCTCTTCACGCGTCAGAGCTGGCACCGCAAGACGAGCGGCCCAGTCGTGCACGGTGGCACCGCTTGCCAGGGTCTGCGTGCGCAAGCCCATCTCAAGGCGCAGAGGCCCCAGAGAAACAGGGCTCTCTGCAGGCAGGGCTTCAAGTGCCAGCACATCCCAGGGGCGGACAAGCGTCAAGGGGGGACGTCGGTTCTGGTTTAACTGATTCAGGATCCGCTGCAACAGCCCCAGACTGGCGCTGCCATCAACAGACAGGCCTGAGCCCGGCGCACGATAATAAAAATATGCCGGAGCTGAAGCACCCACTGGCGTCAGGGGCGCCGGCGCCGGGGCATAAGACGGCAAAGTACCTGTAGCTGAGGCTTGTGGCGTGGGCGAGGGTGTGGACGTGGTGCCGCCGCCAAAATCATAGTGATTGGCCTGCGGATCACCCTGCTTATTGCTTTTGAGGACTTCTACCCGCCGGCGTGTGGCGTAGCCCGGCGCCGAAATAATAATTTCAAGCTGAATCCCTGCCGGGGCATTACTGAAATGATAGCTGCCCTCAACCGTGAGGGTTTCTGCCGTAAAAACCACCGAGCGATTCAGGCTGCGCACCTGCACCAGCACACCGTTCATCGGGCGGCCCGCATCATCCAGTACCTGGCCACTGAAAGTGCTCCGCTCAATGGTAGAAATATCTGCAGTGGCCGTGGGCCGCGGAGCGGGTTCGGCTTCGGACGGCAGCGGCGCGGTATCCTGGGCTTCGCCTGTCGCAAGAAGATCCCGGTAACCCAGCCGGGGCAGATAAAAAGGGTTTAAAACCTGATCATCAGGCAGGCTGTCTGGTGCAGGACTGCCTGAAACAGAGGCACTTGGCTGTGGCGCATTGCCTGCGACAGGCGCCTGCGAACTGCAAGCCCAGAGACAAGAGATCAACAACAGCAAACCAAGATACGGCATAGGCGCACTCCAAACGGTCAAACCGACACTTTACATAAAAGACACAGGATTTACAATTTGACGTAAACAATCAAAAAAAGGTTCTGGTCAGCTGCGACCCAAAATAGCTGCTTTAGCCCAAATCGCCCGCTTGTCAGAAGCAAACCCATCCCGCATACTAGGCCGTGTCGTCATTTGACCTGATGCGTTAAGATATAGTCAGGGAGGAAGCGATGAGACGTTACGAACTGACAGATGAAGAATGG
>JACYMC010000215.1 GCA_015272195.1 Candidatus Sericytochromatia bacterium | reverse complement strand
CTATGCTCGATTTTTCACTGCCTGACTCAATTTCAGTCGAGGCGTTTTTATGAGCTCGGCGGCGCGATGCTGTTTCGCAACGCTGGCATTCAGCGCCTTGATACTGGAGAACTGAGTACTTCGGACTTTTAAATTTTACAGCAGTGGCGAAAAGACCCGTAGAATCGAGTTGCGCAGCTGATACAGCACCGAGGTGGTTTTAAGATCCTTGAGCGTGATCTCGCGGCAGTCGGCCATGTCTTTGTGAAACTGGGCCTTGATCTCGGCGGCCAGCTGGCTGTCGTAGAGCATGGCGTTGATCTCGTAGTCCAGCTCAAAAGAGCGCACGTCCAGATTACAGGTGCCCACCGAGGCCATGATGCCGTCCACGCTCAGGGTTTTGCAGTGCAGATAGCCTCTGTCGTAGCGAAAGATGCGGCAGCCGGCCCGCAGCATGCGCTCAAAATAGGTTTCTGCCGCCCAGGAGGGCGCGCGCTCAGAATAGGATCCCAGCACCCACAGCGAGGCTTTATTGGGCGGGCCGGTCATCATCAGATGGACTTTGGTGCCGCTCAGAGCTGCTGTTTCAAGGGCCGCGGCAATGCTTTCGTCGGGTATAAAATAGGGGCTTTGAATGTAAATTTCGTGGCGGGCGTTGACGATCAGGCTGAACAAAAGCTTATGAATCGCATACCAGTCTGAGTCGGGGCCGCTGCAGGCCAGCTGCACGGGCACGGACTCATTGCTGCTGACCCGCACCGGCTTCGGAAAAAAGCGCTCATCGTCTAACCATTCGCGGCAGGAGTTGAACCAGTCCGTGGCAAAGACCGTCTGCAGCTGCTGGCTGATTTCGCCCTCAAAGCGCACGCCCGTATCGCGGGTGTAGTGAAAATAATGCCCGCCGGTAATATACTCCGAGGCCATGTTCATGCCGCAGACAAAACTGGTTTGCCCGTCAATAATCACAATTTTGCGGTGGTTGAGGTAGTTCGCAAAACCGCTGGTAAAAAACTTGAGCGGATCCAGAAAAATCTGGTACTCAATGCCCGCTTCACGCAGGGAGCGCTTATAGGCCCGGCTCATGGTCCAGAAGCAGCCCACGCCGTCAAAAATCAGGCGCACATCGACCCCTTCGCGGGCCTTGGCCACCAGAATATCGCGGATCTCCTGGCCCAGCTTGTCGGACTTCCAGATAAAAAATTCCATATGAATAAAGGACTGGGCTGCCTGCAGATCCTGTTTTAATTGCTCAAAAAAGGCCTCGCCATGATGAAAGAGCTGGCAGCGGTTGTGCAGGGTCAAAATGGCGTGAGAGGTGTTGAGCAGCAGCTGAATCGGTTTGTTGATGGCGTAGTCGGCCTCGCTGCTGAGCTGTTCTTTAAAGCGCTTTTGCTTTTGAATGATGGGTTTGAGCTGGCTGCGGAACATCTCTTCGGGGCGCTGGTGCACAATTTTGCGCCGCTTCCAGTCAATGCCGGCAAAGAGGTAAATAAACAGCCCGATAAAGGGCAAAAAGTAAACCGTCAACAGCCAGGCCAGGGTGGACTGGGCGGGCTTGTTGTCGAGCAGAATGATCAGGGTCATGCCCACAATGTAAAGCAGGGTGGTGACGTACAGCAGAAACTGCAGGTCTTTGATGTTGATCAGGTCAATCAGCGTGCTCATGCTGCTTATTATAGCGGTTTTGCGCTGCAGCGTTGCATGCTGGCGGAGGATTCCAGAACTTGTCTGACTTTTTGAGGACGATGCTTAATCAGGGGCTTGTAAAAACTGCTGTTCCGCCAGCTTTTGAATGGCCTCTAAACGCGCTTTGAGAGCGGCCAGCATAATGGATTCTGCTGCAAAAGACAAGCCAGCGCTCAGGGCAGCAGATAATGGGCATGGGTAATCGCCAGGGCCAGGGCGTCGGCGGCGTCGTCGGGTTTGGGCACCTGCTCCAGCTTGAGCAGATCGCGCACGGTTTCCTGGACCTCCTGCTTGCTGGCCCGGCCATAGCCGGTCAGGGTCATTTTGACCTGCAGGGGGGTGTACTCGGCCTGGGGCAGGCCGGCCTGGGCCGTGGCCAGCACCATAACGCCCCGCGCCTGGGCCACCGACATGGCCGTGCTGACGTTGCGAAAAAAGAACAATTGCTCAATCACCACCACCTCAGGTTCCAGCCATTGCAGCAGCTCCTGCAGATCGCTGTAAATACTGTTTAAGGCTTCGGGCAGCGGGGTTTTGGGGGGTACCTGCAGGGTGCCAAACGTCGGGCTGCTGTACTGGTTGGGGGCGTAGTCAAGCAGGCCGTAGCCAATAATATGGGTGCCGGGGTCAATTCCCAAA
Source organism: Candidatus Sericytochromatia bacterium (assembly GCA_015272195.1). Classification (GTDB taxonomy): domain Bacteria; phylum Cyanobacteriota; class Sericytochromatia; order UBA7694; family UBA7694; genus JACYMC01. The sequence goes on along the minus strand of JACYMC010000215.1, from coordinate 4,075 downwards.
ATGCGCATGGTTTCGGTACAATAGCAGAAATCCCCGAGGGAGGAAAGCAAGATGAGTCAAATCGAAAGCAAACTGGAGGCCATGGGCCTGCACCTGCCCACCCCGCCCCAACCGGTGGCCGCGTATATTCCCGCCGTGCTGCACAATGGCCTGCTGTATATCTCTGGCCAGCTGCCCATGCAAAACGGCCAGCTGGTACTGACCGGCAAAGTGGGGCAGGATGTCAGCCTGGAGCAGGCCTATAACGCGGCCCGTATCTGCACCCTGAACGCCCTGAGCATTGCCCGCGACATGATCGGCGATCTCGATAAGATTGAGCGGGTGATCAAAGTGGGCGGCTTTGTGCAGAGTGCCGACGACTTTTACGATCAGCCCAAGGTGATCAACGGGGCCTCTGAGTTTCTGGGTGAGCTCTTTGGCGAAAAAGGCTGCCATGCCCGCGCGGCAGTTGGTGTCAACGCCCTGCCCCTGAATGCCGCCGTTGAGGTGGAATTTATTCTGGCCGTGGCCGCCTGAGCCGGTTGCATGTCAGACAGACAGGCAGACTGCCTTTCGCCATGACCATTTCTTTTCAGGCCCCTATCGGCATCTATGACTCCGGTCTGGGTGGGCTCTCGGTGGTGCGCCAGATTCAGCGCCTGCTGCCGCAGGAGTCGATCCTTTACCTGGCCGATACGGCCCGTGTGCCTTACGGTGGCCGCAGTGCCGAAGAAATCAAAGGCTTCAGCCTGCAGATTCTGGATTATTTTGCGGCCCAGGGCGTCAAGCTGGTGCTCTGTGCCTGCAATACCTCCTCGGTGCTGATTCTGCCTGAACATCAGGTCTATCAGGGCATTCCCGTACTGGGGCTGGCCCAGGCCGGGGTCCAGCTGACGGCTGCCCGTCAGCGCGTGGCCCTGCTGGCTACCGAGGCCACCGTGCGCTCAGGCGGCTATGTGTCCCTGGTGCAGCAGGCCTCGCCCGAAACCGAGATCCTGCCCTGGCCCTGCCCGGACTTTGTGCCCCTGGTGGAGTCGGGGGACTGGCATAGTCCGGCGGCCCAGGCCGTGGTGGATCGCCAGCTGGCCGCTCTGCGCCAGCAAAGCTTTGAAGCGGTGCTGCTGGGCTGCTCTCATTACCCTTATCTGGGCCCTCTGATTCAGCAGGCCCTGGGGCCTTTGCCCTTGCTGGACCCGGCGGAGACTCTGGCGCAGCAGACAGCTGAATACCTGCTGCAAAACCATGCACTGGCGCCCGAAGGCCACCGCCAGGACCGCTTTGAAACCACCGGTGACCCCGTCAGCTTTGCGCCTTTGGCCGCAAGAGCGCTGAACCAGCCCGTCAGCTTTGCGCCTTTGGCCGCAAGAGCGCTGAAACAGCCCGTCAGCGTCAGCCAGATTCAGCTGCCTGAATCTTTGTTGCCGGCGGCAGTCTGATGCTGCCTGCCTTACCCCCGCTGAAGCCGGAGCCCCTGATCTCGGTCATTTTGCCCGTGCGCAATGAATCGGCCTATATCCGCAAAGCCCTGGAGAGCCTGCAGTCCCAGGATTACCCGGCCGATAACATCGAAATCTGGGTGGTCGACGGTTTATCGACAGATGATACCCGCAGTCAGGTGCTGGCCCTGCAGCAGGTCGACCCGCGTATTGCCCTGCTTGACAATCCACAGCAGACAGCTCCCCATGCCATGAATATCGGGCTCGAACAGGTGCGGGGTGAAGTGGTGGTGCGCGTCGATGGGCATTGCACCCTGGCACCCGACTACCTCAGCCAGTGCGTGCGCCTGTTGCAGCAGACCGGTGCGGCCTGTGTGGGCGGCCCCCTGACCAGCCAGGGTGAGGGCTGGTGGGCCCAGGCCATTGCCCTGGCCATGAGTTCCCCCTTTGGGGTGGGCAACGCCCGCTTTCGCTATGCCGATACCCCTGGCTATGTTGATACGCTGGCCTTTGGGGCCTATCGCCGGGAGGTCTTTGAGACCATTGGCCATTTTAATCCTGAGCTGACCCGCAACCAGGATGACGAGTTCAATTACCGCCTGCGCCAGGCGGGCTTTCAGCTCTATCTATCGCCCGAGATCCGTTCGGTTTATTACACCCGTTCCAGCCTTAAAAAGCTCTGGTCCCAGTATTTTCAGTACGGTTTCTGGAAGATCCGCGTGATTCGGGACTATCCGGGCTCGGTGCAGGCCCGCCATCTGGTACCGGGCCTCTTTGTGCTGGGGCTGTCCGCCAGCCTGCTGGGGGCGCTGAGCCACCGCCGTCTGCGCCGCCTGCCGCTGGTGATTCTGCTGCCGTATACCCTGGCCAGCCTGGTCTTTGGTCTGAAGCGTACCCGCACCCAACGGGCCTATCTGCCCGGTGTGATGAGTGCTTTTCCGGTGCTGCACACGGCCTATGGCGCCGGCTTCTGGTGGGGTTTGCTGGCGGTTCTGAAATCTGCAGCCAGGCGCCTGTAAGCCTTTGTCCGACTACGTCTGAGATACCCGGTATCACAGGGTGACCCCCGCTTTATTCCGCACATCCTGGCCGATCAGCAGCCACGGTCTGAACGTGCGCCTCACAAGCAGGGGCTGACCTCAGCTTTGTGCGTCGTCAGGTCTGAGGGCGCTCGGTCAGCACAGGCACCGGCCCGCTGTAAATGGCCGAGTTTTTGTTGTTTTCGCGCACTTCCACGCGGCTGCACCAGGCCCGGCCATCGGTTTGTGTCTGCACAATCTGATTGACGGCATCAAATAAAAAGCGGGCCGTGCCCTCCATGCCGCAGTTGGGCAGCACCTTAAGCTTGCAGGCCCCCTGGCTGGCAAGGGCTTCAAACTGGGGCAGCAGCGGATCATCGGCGTTCAGCAGCAGGGTGTGGTCAAACCAGTCATCCAGCAGGGCCTTGACGGCCTTGAGATCGCCAAAGTCCATCACAAAGCCGTAGCTGTCGAGGGCCGTGCACTGAAACTCAAAGTGAAAGCTGCGCGAATACCCGTGCACAAAGGCACAGTGCCCCGGATGCCGCCACTGGCGGTGGCAGCAGGGGTAGTTGTCGTAAGATTTGGTAGAAGTATAATAAGGGGTTTCAGCAGCTGACATGGCTTCAGCTTAAAACAATCCCCGGACGCTGGCAATCAGATTCCATCCGCTTTCAGCTGAGCAACAGATTGTTAAAAGGCCGGGTCTGCTTCCAGCGATAGGTCTGAAAATCGCGCTGATCCGTCGATAAAATATCGCCGCAGGCCAGCTGCTCAGCCAGCAGCAACAGTGAGGCGTCTGCCAGATCCATGGGCAGATCGCGGTATTTTTGCATCAGCTGCTCTAAACGCTGATGCTGACTGTCTGGCAGCTCAAAAACCGTAAAGCTGCCTGCGCTGAAGCTGGCCATAAAGGCCATCAGCGCGGGGTGCCCCAGGCGCTGCAGGAGCAGGTGGCAGGTTTCGGTCATGACCGGCCAGGTGGAAATCAGACGGCGTGTGGGCACAATGTTCTGCAAGGCAGTGATGGCCCTGGCATGATGCTGATCCTGGCGATTGGCCAGGGCCAGCCAGAACCCTGTGTCAACGATCAGGGGTGTTTTTGTCATCAAAGCGCAGCGATTGTTTGTAGTTTGCAGAAAGATCGGGATCCGCTTCGCCAATGCCAATCAGTCCACTCTGCTGGATCAGTGTTGTACTGTTGTGGCTGTTTGCCCATTGCTGGTAATACAGCGTGAGGGCTTCACGCAGCAGTTCAGACGTTCCTTTGCCGGTTGCCTGCTCCAGTTGCAGCAGTTTTTGGCTTAAATCAGGGCTCAGACGGGCATTGACGCGCACAGCTTGCTCCTTTTTTGTTTGTCATACTTATTGTATGACGGCAGGTGAAAAGGTGTCAAGTGGCTTCAGGCAATGGCGCCGTCTGCTTTGGCTTCAGGCAGGCCAATGCCACGGCTGCGCGCGTATTCGGCAATATAGCCGGGCGTGACGGTTTTGGCGGCATACTGGTCTTTGACCAGCAGCAGGTGATCGCTGGTCACAGCGGTACAGACCGAAGAGATTTGACATACTCCCCTCCCTAAAGGAAGGGGATTCTCAAGCTACGCTTACCCCAATGGGTTACGTTAGCGGTGCTGTCTTCAT
>JACYMC010000012.1 GCA_015272195.1 Candidatus Sericytochromatia bacterium | reverse complement strand
TGTACGATATGCACGGCAATGTCTGGGAGTGGTGTCAGGATTGGTATGGCAAGTATCCTACCCATGCGGTCACAGATCCAAAGGGACCTAAGACAGGCTCTTACCGGGTGGTTCGCGGGGGCAGCTGGAACTACCACGCCAGGCACGCCCGCTCGGCGTCCCGCGACATCTCTGCGCCGGACCGCCGCCTCAACCTGGGTTTTCGTCTTGTCCGCAGGCCATGAAATGGCCTTACGCTCTGCCCTTTTACCCTGTTACCCTGTGTCAGCTGTTGGGTTTTGCGCTTTGCCTTGTTGTCTTGACGGCCGCAGCAGCACCCGGGCCAGCGCAGCACCGTGCGTGAGCCGGTGCCGCTGCGCCCGGGGGTTGCGCAGGCCGCTGCTTTTCGCCCGTCAGGGCGATCGCTCATACTGCAAAAAAGAGGTATTTATGAAACAGGTGCGTATTTTTACCTGTCCTTATGCCCCGGGCCTGGGCAATTTTGATGACCGGGGGTTTCAGATGTTCATTCAAGACAAACAGATTCTTGAAGTCAACAGCCAGTTTTTTATGGCCGATAACACCCCTTGCTGGTCGCTGGTGGTGCAGTATCAAATGCCTGTCACAGCAGATGCTGAGCCCTCACCCGAAAAAGCCGCCAAAACCGATTACCGTGATCAACTGCAGCCCGAAGAACAGGCGCTCTTTGACAGCCTGCGCACCTGGCGGGCCGAAAAAGCGAAGGCAGAGGGGATTCCGCCCTACGTTGTTTGCACCAATCGCCAACTGGTTCAATTGATTCAACTGGCCCCCGGCAGTCTGTCTGCCTTTGATGGTGTTGAAAATTTTGGGCCCTCACGCATTGAAAAGTATGGCCCTGAACTGATCCAGCGCCTGCGCAGAGATCAGCAGCCTCAGCCATGACGCAGGAACTGCCTCTCTTTGCCCACTGGAGCCAGTTTCTGAACTGGCTCCTGAATACCACGCTGAAGTTTCCCAAACGGGTGCGCTTCACTTTTGTGCAACGTATTGATAATTTAGCGTTGGATATTTTGGAGCTGCTGATTGAAGCCCGCTACAGCAAACACAAAAAGCCGCTCCTGACACAGATTAATCTCAAGCTCGAAAAACTCCGCGTTTTGCTGCGCTGTGCCTATGAATCCCAGTATCTGAGCCTCAAAGCCTATGAACACGCCAGCCGCGAACTGCAGCTGGCCGGACAAATGACCGGCGGCTGGCTCAAACAGCAACACAACACATGAAGCGCCATGCAAATCTTTTCGTTCAGATCACAACTTTTGAAAACCTCCTGAAAGCCGCCCGCTATGCCGCCAGAGGCAAACGGCTGAAACCCCGGGCGGCCCGTTTCTTGTTTGACCTGGAACCCGAATTATTGCGGCTGCAGGCGGCGTTAATGGATGAAAGCTGGCGTCCTGCCAGCTACCGGCTCTTTAAAGTCTATCAACCCAAGCCCCGACAGATTGCGGCCACAGATTTTGCAGACCGGGTGGTGCATCATGCGATCTTCAGAATTCTCGAACCCCTGCTGGAGCGCAGTTACTCGCCCGACAGCTACGCCTGCCGCAAAGGCAAAGGCGGCCATCGGGCCCTGAAACAGGCGCATTTTTTTCAGCAGCGCTACCCCTTTTTTTTGAAGCTGGACATCGCCCGTTATTTTGATTCTGTAGATCACCAGGTGCTCAAAAACATGCTGACGCGCCGCTTTAAAGATCCACAGCTTTTGCGTTTGCTGGGCCTGCTGGTCGAACACCCGGTACCTGGACACGCCCCAGGCAAAGGCATGCCTATTGGCAATCTCAGCAGTCAGCACTTTGCCAATGTATACCTGACGCCCCTGGATTATTTTGTGCGTCATACCCTGCACTGCCGGGCCTATGTACGGTATATGGACGATTTTGTACTCTGGAGCCACAGCAAAGAAACATTATGGCTCTGGAAAGCCGGCATAGAAGATTTTCTGGCACGGCAGCTGAAGCTGCAGCTCAAAGCCAGCGCCAGTTTGATTGCGCCAGTCACAGAAGGACTGCCTTTTCTGGGTTTCAGAGTGTATCCAGCCATGATTCGCTTAAGCCAGACCTGTCGCCACAGATTTCGGCGCACCTGGCGGCGCGCCTGGACGGCGTATCAGAAGGGTAAAATCACAGAAAAAGCCTGGCAGCAATCGGCCAGCAGCCAGCTGGGGCATTTGCGTCAGGCCAACGCCCTTGCCTGGCGGCAAAAATGGTTTTATGCTGTGTCAGGGCGTGGATCTGACAGGCTCTAACCGGGTGAATCGCGGGGGCAGCTGGAACAACAACGCCAGAAACGCCCGCTCGGCGTACCGCAACAACAATACGCCGGACAACCGCAACAACAACCTGGGTTTTCGTCTTGTCCGAGGTCAGAGCAAGCCAGTTAAGCCGTATTCAAGGATGCGGCTTCCGTGCGCTCTCATGACCCGATCTGCGTCCTGCGTCGGCCTTGCCGAACAAATAAGCCGATCTTCAGCAGCAAGTAACCCCGGGTGAACGCTGGCTGAAGATCTTTGCACAGGCTGATCAGAAAGGACCACATGCCACTGACCTGGAACCAACTCGGCAAAGCCAGCCCCGAGGGTGATTACAGCCTGCTGCAAGGCCAAAACCCGACGGCAGCTGAGCTGCAGCTGCTCAACACCTGGCTGGAGCACTTTATGCGCAGCGCCCAGCGCCGCTGGCTGCTGTGGCTGCCTGAGCGGCAGTGGCTGCTGCTGCTGAAGCGCGAGGCCTGGCTCGACAGTGCCGGACGGCCTGTGGGCGCGCTGTACTGGTGCCAGATGCCTGCGGCCACGGCCGCAGAGGGACTGGCCCTGCTGCACAGCCTGAGCAGGGCAGAGGTTCTCCCGCCCGAACAGCTCAGCCCCCGGGCGCTGCCCGGCAGTCCCCTGCAGCCTGAGCGCCTGGCGGCCTGCAGCGCCTACTGGCTGCAGAACGCGGGCCTGCTCTGCCTGCGCGACTCCGAGCAAGGGGCCAGCCTGCTGGCAGCCCTGGCCCCCTGGCTGCCTGACTGGCTGCTGTGGCTGCAGCCCGACAGTGAGATTCCCCAGGTGCCTGAAGGCCGCGGGCTGTTGCTGGGCAGCGTGCTGGACTGGCCACAGACCACGGCCCTGCCGCCGGCAGAAAACCTGCGCCAGGCCTGGCTGCAGAGCTGGCAAAACGGTAGCCCCTGGCCCCTGCAGGGCCTGAACTGCCTGACGGCCAGCGAGGCCAGCTGGCTGCAGGCCGCCCGTACAGGCGCCCCGCCGCCGCCGGTGCCCCAGTGGCGACCAGACGAATGGCGGCAATTATTGCCCCACCTGCCCCGCTTGCATCTGCTGCAAAGCCTCAGCCATGCCGGCGAAATGCCCGAATGCCCCCACCGCAGCCAGCTGCTGCAGCAGCTCTGCCAGCACCCTGCCCTGTCGCCACCTGAGCAGGCCTGGTTTCGCTGCCTGCTGCTGAGCTGTGCGCCCCTGCCCCCCACGCCCCAGTGGTCCAGTGCCGAAATGCAGCTGCTCTGGCCCCTGCTCGATATTCGGCGGGATATTTTGCGCCAGATCTTTGCCCGCACGGCCACCGACCCGGATGACCCGCCCCTGATTGCCGCTGTGCAGGCCGCGGTGGCCGAAGCCCACTGGCTGCCCCTGCCCTCGCCCCCGGCGGCTGCGCAGGCCCTGCACGCTGACTGGGTCAGGGCTTTGCGCCGCCTGCCCGGCTGGCATGCTTTTGGTGAGGCGGTGCCCCATGACTGAAACCCATCTGCGCCTCGGGCATCCCCTGCAGCATCTGGAGCCCAGCCTGCACAACGGACCGGGCTGGCGGGTGGCCCTCTGGACCCAGGGCTGCCGCCACCGCTGCACCCGGCACTGCCTGAACCCCCATTACCTGAACCCCAAAGCAGGGCATAACTACCCTGTCTCAGCCGTGCTGAGCGCCCTGCGCCAGAGTATACAGGCGGCCGCAAGGCCCGTCGAAGGCCTCAGCATTCTGGGCGGTGAGCCCTTTGAGCAGGCCGCCGCCCTGGCCGAAGTGCTGGCCCCCCTGCAGGCCGAAGGCCTCAGCACCATGGTCTACAGCGGGCACACCCACGACTGGCTGCTGCAGCAGGCTGACCCGGGCATTGCGGCCCTGCTGGCCGTTACCGATCTGCTGGTGGACGGGCCTTTTTTGCCCGAGGCCTACGCAGAAAACCTGGCCTGGCGCGGCTCGTCCAATCAGCGCCTGCTCTGCCTGAGCCCGCGCTATACCCCCGCCGCCCTGGCAGAGGCCCATGCCCGGCAGGGCAAGGCCTTTTCGATTCGGCTGGGCCCTTCCAGTTATGCCATTGCCGGCTTTCAGCGGCCTGAGAGCTGAACCCAGCGCAGGGCATCTGCTGCGGGCAAGGGGCTGAAAAGACCGGGCAGCTCAGCACTGGCGTTGAGCTGCAAGGCCACCAGATCGCCTGTTTCCAGAGGCCAGCAGACGGCCCCCGGCTGCTCAGCCGGCAAAGGCGCTTCAGACAGCAGGGGGCCTGCCGGGGCCCGCTGCGGCAGGCGCTGATGGCAGGGCACCGTCAGCAGCTGCAGATCCCCCAGACAGGCCCCCAGCAGACGGCCGGGCCATATCAGGGCCAGACTCAGTGACAGCGCCAGGTCATAGTCGTTGCGCTGACAGATTTTAAGCAGCTCGCACTGCAGATACTGCAGCAGCCTGTACAACAGGGGCTGCCAGTCAGCCAGGCTGTGAAGCAGCGGCGCAGACTGCAGCAGCCACTGCAGCTGGGCGCCCAGCACCCGCAGGGCCTGAGAGCTCAGCCGCTCTTCGCCCCGGGCCAGCACCAGCAAATAGCCGGCTCCCTGCAGGGGATGCCAGAGCGGCATATGCAGGGCACGGCTCTGTGCAGCAGGGGCTGCCTGCAGCCAGCCGGCACCGGGCAGCAGCTGCGAGCGCTGCGCCTGCCACCAGTCTGTAAGCACGGCATCTGCCGGGCGGGCGGCAGGCAGCGTGGCCAGCAGATCCGGCACAGCGGCCCAGGCGGGCAGCCCGGCAGGGGCCTCAGACTGCCAGAAACTGTCAGCCGGCGAGGCGGTAGCCCTGCCGGCAGCGGCCTGCAGTACACGGCCCAGCACCCAGGCATGGGTGGCCACCCGCTCAGGGCCGGGCAGCGGGGCGGGGAGCCGGTGTTCGGGAGCGCTCTGCAGTGCTTGCAAAGCGCCGGCGAGGGCCGGCCCCCGGGGCAGCACAGCCTGCCATTGCAAGAGACAGACCCGGCGCTCCAGCGGACACACCAGCAGATGCGCCAGACTGTCTGACGCATAGACCCAGGCCCGCTGCTGCAATTGCTGCAGGGTGTCGCTCAGCCAGTCGCCCACGGCCAGCCAGTGGGCGGGCGAGAGCGGCTGCAGCGCCGAAAGCAGCACGGCCTCAGCGGGCACCGCCAGCAGCCGGGCCTGACCCGTGGGCAGCGTTTCGCTGTGCAGCACAGGGGGAAGCCAGGGCTTGAGGGCATGCCTGGGCCCCAGCAGCGTCGGGTCGGTCAGAGGCGCCGGCCACCACAGCAGCAAGACCCTGGGGGCCTCAGGCCCTTCGGCAGCATAGACGGCCGGCCAGCTGTTGGGCGGGCTCAGACAGCGCCCGATCTGCCAGTGGCCCAGGTGTTCGGGCGGAGGAGCCAGGGCGGGGGCGTCGGGCAGCTGTTGCAGCTCAGTCATGGCGCCGCCCTTCAGACCCCGGGGCGGCAGGCCAGTGCAGCGTGGCGGCAGGCTGATCGTGCACATGCAAACACAGACGCAGGGTTGGAGCGGGCGCCCAGTGCAGCGGCACAGCCGCCGGCAGCTCGGCCGGATCGCTCTGACCCGGCGGGGCTGCCGGCAGCAGGCTCAGGGGCACGTCATTGCACTGCCCCTGCCAGGGCCCGGCATACCAGAGCCAGGCCGCATCGGGCAGCAGCAGCACGCAGGCCGCCGCCACGCGCAGCCGGGCCAGATCGGGCTGATGGCTGTAAATCTGCCGCAGCTGCTGCTGGGCCCGCCCCCAAAAAAGCTGCCCCGCCTGCAGCCAGGAGGCAGGCTCAGGCAAAGAAGAAGCCGGAAACTGCAAACCGGGCCGGGCTTGCAGATGCTCGGTCCAGGCGCGCAGCAGCAGTGCGGCAAAGCCCGGCTGCAGGCGCTCAGCGGCTGTTTCAGACTGCCAGAGCAGGGCCAGCCCGGCGGTCGGCGGCAAAGGCAGGGTGTGTACGCGGGGGGCTCTCTCAGGGCACGCGGCTGCCACGCTGTGCTGCAAAGCAGGCACCAAAAAGCCAGAAGAATCGGGGGAAGCAGGCATAAACAGCGTCACCTTTCTAGCGCATATTTTGACATACTCCCCTTCCTAAAGGAAGGGGATTCTCAAGCTACGCTTACCCCAATGGGTTACGTTAGCGGTGCTGTCTTCAT
>JACYMC010000115.1 GCA_015272195.1 Candidatus Sericytochromatia bacterium | reverse complement strand
ACAAATTGGCTTGAAAACATGATGATTGCTGCATCTTTGGGAGGATGGTCGCGGGCAAAATGACTTTACCAACAGAAAGCGTTAGAACTAGGGTTATGCCTATTATATGCAGGGCAATCATGCACAGGCTGCGGCCGATTTTTACGAAGCCAAACGATTGCATGCTTATCCGGCCAAACGTAAACTGGTCAACCCCATGCAGCCAGATGACCTGTTGATGGGTGACCCGCTTGAAATCAAAGCCAAAAGCAATGCTTATCTGCTCAATATGGGTTATACAAACAGATATCCGCTTGAAAAAAAACATCATTACACAACAGCCTGTTTCCCTGGTTGTCATGCCTGGCGTGGGTGCACATATTCAGCAGAAAGGCAAACAGAAGTCAGTTTATTTTGGCATGTCCGAAGAAGACTTGACGGCTGACTTTGTTTTTCCTGAGCAGAAGTTTGAGCCCCAGGATTTTAATGGAAGACAGGTGTATGCCGTTCAATTTGATGGGATTCTGGCCTCTTTTTATGCCGACGGCGATGTGTTGAGAGGGCTTGAAATTCAGACGCCTGGAACACATGTGAGTTTAATGGGTAAAACAACGCGTATTGGCGATCATGCCAGGCAGGTGCTGGCGCATTTTGGCAGAGGCTTTGCTTTTGATAAATACCCAAACAACTTGCCTGTTTATCCTGATATTAAAGAGTTTATCAGTTACGATGAGCTGGGTCTTACTTTTGGGCTCAGTTTTGATGACCGTGTCGCCTTGATAAGCATCCTGGCTCTGGATGATGCACTTTTACACAATAATCTCTGGGTAGATACGACATTGTTAAATCCAGAGCTGTTAAAAGCACTTAATGGCCAATCAGGTGAATAAGATTGTTCTGGTTTTTGGTGTCACCCAAGATTATCTTCCGCCAGAGGAAATTAAACGGCGGTCTTGAATAAAACCCAACCATTGGGTTATGATCAAACCATGCCCAAAGTCTTCAGCAAAAATGGCTTTAATTTTGTTATTTACACGCAGGATCATCACCCGCCGCATGTGCATGTTTTTCACGGAGAGTATGAAGTTGTTCTGGGTCTGGGAGCATCTCCAAAGGCTATCTATATCTATCAGGCCAGAAACATGAGCATGTAAAGGATCAGGCGAGCTGTCAAAATACTGCAGAGCAATTGGGCGCAGGCAATGAATGTTTGGGAGCAATACCATGGTTAATCTTCAGGAAATGACGGATCAGCAGTTAGAGGCCCATCTCAGACAATTGCGTCTGCAGGAAGCCGAGCAGGCAAAGTACAGTGCCAGCATCGTGCAGGCAGAATATGATGCCGAATGTCATCTGTTTCATATCCGTTTAAATAACGGCCTGTGCTTCAGTTTTTCACCCGAACTGGTGCAGGAAGTCTGTGCGCTTTCAAAAGCGGAACTGGCTGCTTTTCGGCTGGATTATTCGCGCACAGAGCTGCAATGGCCTGAGCAGGGAACTGGCCTGAATGTGCTGAGCATTTTACAGGGCCGTTTTGGTTCGCGTCAGTGGATGCAAAAGCTTCACGATGAGCAGGGTATCCCTCTCGGGGAATGGCCAGAATCCCCGCGCGCCAAAGCAGAATATGCCCGCATGATGGGGGCTGTTACATCTGCAAAAAAGGCAGCGGCAGCCCGGCGCAATGGCAAAAAGGGTGGGCGCCCGCGCCAGAAAAGCCAGGAAACCGCATAAACAGTTGAACCAGGGGGCTTCCCCGGCGAACATCAGTCAGCCCCTCTATGAGCTCGTTGGCAACACGCGTTGGGTTTGCCTGGCTGCTCAACCCCGCCCGGCGGGCTCGGCAAAGAGTTCGTCGATCAGGGCGCTGTAGCGCTGGTGAATGTTCCGGCGCTTGAATTTGAGGGTGGGCGTGAGGCAGTCGTTGTCCTGGGTCAGCTCTTCTTCGATCAGGGCAAAGCGCTTGATCTGCTCAAAGCGGGCAAAGGCAGCGGTCAGGCGGTCAATTTCGGCCTGGATGATCTGGCGCACCTGCTCGCTCTGGGTCAGGTCCAGGCGGTTGTTAAAGGCCATGTTTTGGGCGCGGGCCGTCTGTTCCAGCAGTTCATAATTGGGGTAGATCAGTGCCGCCATATATTTCTGGTTATTGCCCAGCATCACGGCCTGTTCAATATAGGGGCTGGTTTTGAGGGCGTTTTCAACGGGCTGGGGCGCGACGTTTTTGCCGTTGGACATCACGATGATCTCTTTTTTGCGGTCGGTGATGCGCAAAAAGCCCTCAGCGTCCAGCTCACCGATATCGCCGGTATGAAACCAGCCGTCGGCCCGCAGCACTTCGGCAGTGGCGTCGGGCAGGTTGTAGTAGCCCTTCATGATATTCGGCCCCCGTGCGAGGATTTCGCCGTCTTCGGCAATGCGCACCTCGACCCCGTCGAGTACCTGACCCACGGAGCCAAAGCGCACGTCACCGGGACGGTTCAGACAGATCACCGGGCTGGTTTCGGTCAGACCGTAGCCCTCGTAAATATGGATGCCGACGGCAAAGAAAAACTCGGCCAGTTCTTTCATTAAAGGAGCGCCGCCCGAGACGGCAAACTCTAACTGACCGCCGGTTCTGGCGCGGATTTTGGCAAAGACCAGACGATCTGCCAGCTGCAGCTTGGCGGCCAGCAGGCTGGGTACGGGGCGGCCTTCGGCCGTATAAGCTGCGGCGGCTTTGCCAATGGCCAGGGCCCAGTCAAAGATTTTGCGCTTTAAGGGCTTTTCGTTTTCGATATTCTGCAGAATGCGATTGTAGATTTTTTCAAAGACACGCGGCACGGCCACAAAAGCCGTCGGCTGCACTTCCTGAAGGTTCTGGGCAATGGTGTCGATGCTTTCGGCATAGGCTACCGTGGCGCCGCAGTACTGCACCACATAGTTGACCACGCGCTCAAGCACGTGTGAGAGGGGCAAAAATGAGAGGGTCACCTGGGAAGCGTTAAAGCCCAGGGTGGCGGCCGCGGCTTTGGCATTGCTGGCAAAATTGCCGTGGGTCAGCATCACGCCCTTGGGGTTGCCGGTGGTGCCGGAGGTATAGACAATGCTGACCAGATCGTCCTCGCGGGCCTGCGCCAGGCGCTTGTCCAGTTCGGCGCGCAGCTGCTTGAGCGCGCTTTCACCCTCGCTGACGGCGGCGGTGGCGTCCAGCAGGCGCACACCGTTCATCTGCAGATCTTTGGGTGCAGGGTCTAAGCTGATCACGGTCTTGAGGGCCGGGCAGTCGCTGTAAATGGCCAGGACTTTTTTGAGCTGCAGTGGTGTTGAGGCCACAATGGCCGACGCGCCGCTGTCTTTGAGAATATAGGCCAGCTGGGGGGCTGAGAGTGTGGGGTAAATGGGCACATTGACCAGTCCGGCGGATATCAGGCCCATATCAAAGATGGGCCAGTCCGGGCGGTTCTCAGCCAGAAGTGCCACGCGCTCGCCCGGTTGCAGGCCCGCCTGCAGCCAGAAGGCGGCCACCTGTTCAACCCGTTCTTTCATTTGCTGATAGGTGATCGCCCGGTAGCGGCCGCCGACCTTTTCTTTGAGGGCGGCTTTGCTGCTGAAGCGATCGGCACTGTCAAAAAAATGCCGGGTTAAAAGGGACTTGCTCATGGCACTTCTCCTGAGAAATTAAAATCGGACTAAATACGCATCACCACAGCTTCGTCGACGGCTTCGTCGGGAATGATCAGACCGTATTCATCGCTCTTTTCATCAATGCGGTAGATGATATTGAGGGCGTTGGTGTCCTGGTTGCGGAAGAGCAGGAAGGGGTAGTCCATCAGATCCATCTGAGCCGCCGCTTCTTCAGCGCTCATGGGCTTGATGGCCAGACGCTCGTTGCGCACGCGGCGGGGGGTGTCTTCGTCATCCAGCACGCTGGGATCCAGCGGGCCGCTCATGGCAACAGAGGTTTTGACCTGATTCTGGCGGTTGTTGCGCTTGCGCTCATACTTTTTGAGCTGGCGCTCCAGTTTGTCGCCCACCAGATCGATGGCGGCATACATGTTGACGCTGGATTCTTCTGCACGCAGCATCAGCCCGTTAACGGAGGTGGTGACAGTGACCTGCTGGTTGTTTTTAATGCGGGGGTTTTTGGCCACGCTCAGCTCGACGTTCATTTCCAGAATATGGCGGCTGAACTTCTCCACCCGGCCCAGTTTTTCTTCAATGTACTCACGCAGGGCGTCTGTTACTTCTACATTTTTACCGTGAATAATGAATTTCATTCAGGTCTTACTTCCTTTCAGTTTCTGGTTGGCTGTATAATCGACTGTTTGCTGCAGGCCAGCAATACAGCCAGATTCCAGACATTTCATTATACCATGCCCACGCGATGCCCTGTGTATGACCATGCTGTTTGCAGCCTGCATTTGCTTCTGCAGAAGACGCTGTGCTCTCTGGTATACTGCAGATAAGATTTTGCGTGACCAAGGAATTGAGGACAAGTAACATGTGGCATCTGACCGAAGAGCAGGAAATGATTCAAAAAACTGTGCGTGACTGGGCGGCAGCCAAACTGGCACCCCAGGCCGAACGCTTTGAGCATGAGAAGCATTTTTCGGTGGAACTCTATAAAGAGTTTGCCGCGCTGGGTTTCCCTGGCATTCGTTATCCGGAGGCACTCGGCGGCGGTGACGGCGGTATTCTGGACATGTGCATCTGGGTCAAGGAGCTGGCCCGTGTGCTGCCAGGCTTTGCGATCTCGGCCTCGGTGGCCTGTGGCCTGGGTGCCAAAATGCTGGGCTATGGCACCGAGGCCCAGAAAGAGCGCTTTTTAAAGCCCACGGTTGAAGGCGAGATGATCGGCGCTTTTGGTCTGACCGAGCCCAATGCCGGTTCTGATGCCACCAACCTCGAAACCCGTGCCGTCAGAGACGGTGATGACTGGGTGATCAACGGGGCCAAAACCTTTATTACCAACGGCAATATTGCCGACTACATTCTGGTGTCGGCCAAAACTGACCCCAGCACCAAAAACGCCATCAGCATTTTTATTGTGCCTAAAGACACGCCGGGCATGACCACCGCCCCGATTGATAAAAACTGCTGGTTTTCTTCAGATACCGCCCTGATTACCTTTGACAACTGCCGCCTGCCGGCTGATGCTTTGCTGGGCCCGCTGCACGGTGGTCTCAAGCTGCTGACCGACAACCTCAACGAAGGTCGCGTGACCTATGCCGCCCACTGTTACGGCATTGCCGAAGGCTGTTTTGATGGGGCTCTGGAATATGTACACCAGCGCACGGCCTTTGGCCAGCGCATAGCAGACTTTCAGAACACCCAGTTTAAACTGGCTGAAATGAAAATGAAGCTGGATCTGGCCTGGACCTATATCATGCGGGCCGCAGCTGAGGTAGAGGCCAACCCCGACGCCAATGTGACCGCGTCAATCTGCAAAAACTATGCGGCCCAGATTTCTGAGGAGATCGCCCGCGAGGCCCGTCACCTGCTGGGGGGCTATGGCTGCATGAACGAATACGCCGTCGGCCGCCTGAGCCGGGACGTGTTTGTGGCCGAAGTGGGCGAGGGCACGCGTGAAATCAACTATCGCGTGATCTGGAAAGCCCTGACGCGCAAGCATACTTAGCATCAAAAGGAGACAGTGCGGTGTTGGATGTAGATGACGACAATATCTGGCGGATTGATCTCTTTGCCATTCTGGGCGTGACCGAAGAAATGAGCAAAGAAGACTTGCGCCAGGTATATAAAAAACTGGCCAAGCAGTACCACCCGGACAAGTTTCCGGCGGCCTCCCAGGAGCAGGAAGACGCCAAGACCCGTTTTTCTGAAATCAGTCAGGCTTACGATATTCTGAGCAACGAGCAAAAGCGCCAGCAGTATCTCGACACCCGCCGCTTGCTGGCTCATCACCTGGAGGCTGAGGCCCAGATGGCTGCTGCCCCTGCAGCTGCCGATACGTCGGCTGCAGCACCTCCTGCGGCAGCCCCTGCAGCCGCTCCCAAAAAGGCTGCGCCCGCGCAGGACTACAAGCTCAAAGAAGCGGAAGAGGCCTTTAAAGAAGGCCTCAGTCTGATGCGTAAAAATGATGTCGATGCCGCGATCTCTGCTTTTCAGCGCGCCATTTCTATTTTGCCGGATACCAGCAAATATCACAGCAACCTGGGGCAGGCCTTTCTCAACAAGGGCTGGACCGGTATGGCACAGGCATCATTTAAAAAAGCGCTGGTGCTCAACCCCAATGATCCGGTCGCCAAAAAGAACTATGAGCCCGAAAAGCCCAAAAAGAAAGGCCTGTTCAGCGGGCTTTTTGGACGTAAAAAGTAAAGTTTTAAGTCCTCTTAGTACTACAGCGAGGCTTTAAAGTTTGTTAGACTTTCTTCTAACCCGCATTTCTCACAAAGGTGCGTTCACATAAGGTGCAGGGTATATTTCGGGAGTTTTTACTGAACTCGGTAGCCTCTGAACAGGCCGTTTCACGCTTGATTCATTGTCTTTG
>JACYMC010000210.1 GCA_015272195.1 Candidatus Sericytochromatia bacterium | reverse complement strand
TAATAACCCTGCTGATTGGGGTCCCCGTAGGCTTGCTGATCATAATAACCCTGCTGATTGGGGTCGGCGTAGGCCTGCTGGTCGTAATGGCCCTGTGGGCTGGCTGTGTGGCCGTGTGGCGAAGCGTCGGTCGGCTGGGTATAGGTCTGGGGGGCATAATAACCGTCCTGAGGGTAATCAGCAGACGCAGGTCCCTGAGTTGCCCGCTGTTGCTTGAGACGCTGCTGGTGCTCATAAGCCTGATCGGTCAAACTCAGGGAACTGGTTACCCGGTAGGATGTAACGCCCTCGCCCCGGGCGCGGCGTTTTTTACGGTTTGATTGCTTGTCCACCTCCCAATTATAGCCCCTGTATCCCGGTAAAGGCCAGAGGAGCGCTTTGCTTAAGCATGATGAAACCATGTTAAAATAGCTCTGTGACGCTTTCGGGGCTTTGCTTTGTTGACTATTGTGGCAGCCCTGGTTTGTGGCGGGTATTTACCCTGTTGAAAGTGGCGATAAAGATTGAAGGGAAACCATTATGCGACTGAGTTATGCCAGCTTATTCCCCGAAAAGGTCAAACAGGCCTGGTGTAAGCGCAAGCGATTGGGCAAACAGAATGATTATGGTTTACCTGCAGGAGACTATTGTCTTTATGATCTCTATCCCCTCTCAGGTATTGCTGAGCCTGATATTTACTTTGTGATTGAGTTTCGTAAAACCCAGACCCTGAGCGCCACGCTGCGCTGTCTGCTCTACAAAGACAAAGCCGAAGTCCTGATCAGCCCCGAGCATTTGCAGAGTGAACAGGCCCCGGCCCTGTGCCAGTTGACCCAGGACCTGTTGAATGACGATGCTTCTCTGCGGCGTATGCTGCACCAGCGCAAGCGCGAAGTGCAGATTGCCTGTCAGGCTGTGGCCCAGGCGACCGAAACGCCGGAAAGCCGTCTGTTGTCTGAAACCGCTATTCGTAAGCTGGCGGGTACACTGGAACTGGCCTTACAGGCCGCTGAACCGGCTGCTTTTGAAGCCCAGCTGGACCATTTGCTGGCCGATTTGCGCCAGGCGCTGCTGCAAAGCTTTCAGCGACAACAGGATTAGCTTACCATTTATGCTGGGTTTTCAGGCTGCGTAAAAAGGTTTTGCTGCGGACAGCTGCTGGAATGGTTCCAGGGGTGAAACGGGTTAAATGTGCCATCGGCTTATAGCGCTTCATCAACAGTTCAACGTCTTTATCAAGCTGAAAACGTTTGCGCTTTAAAAAAGCTTTAAAGACATTGACCGCGTTTTCGGGGTGTTGTGCAATCATGCGCTTAAAAGGCAGGGTTGAGATATTGGGGTCTTCCAGGTAACCCGTCAGAATCTGTCGGTAGCCAGGAATGCTTTTAAAGTCATTGCGGGTAAAGATTTCCTGAAAGCGACCGTACCGCAGTAAAAAGACGAGGCCTTCGGTTTTATCGTAAATGACGCCCACATCGGGCTCTGCCTGGATATTTTCAAGAAAGTCAAACTGCGGCGGCAGCGGCGGCTGGTGATATTTACTCTGAAAGGTTTTGGCAATGGTATCGCCGTCGAGCTGTTTTTTCTGAAAGTAGCGGTAGTGATAAAACTCTTTGAGTTTGTCTTCCAGCTCACTGCCAGGCAGAATGATTTCATCACTGCCAAAAAAGCTGATAAAATCCTGCTGTTCTTCTTCCTGAATACGATACGCCAGGGCGATGCGATCCACGTTATCGATGAAGGCCATTTTGGGGTTTTGGGTCTGGATTTCGGCCACAAGGGCATAGATCTCATTTTTTTTACGGGTTGGCAGGCAGTCAATGATACCGGTGAAAATATGGTAGTCCTGGTGGGGCAGGAGCCTGGCCATGAGATAGCTGCCTTTTTCGAGTGCAAGATCCTGCTCCGGATTGCCTGCTACAATATAGAGCACGTCGTTGACCAGATTCATTAACTCAAAGTGATTGTGGTCAAGCACCTGTCGGACATGAAACACACCCTGTATCACCATGCCCCACTGCTCTGCAATCACGGCTTCGCCGCCATCTTCAAGGTCCTCCAGAAAATGTGACAGCACGGTCCGGTGATCGGGTAACACATGTTCCAGTACAAACCAGTCTTGTAAGGCCAGGGCTTCGTCTGGGCTGGCACCCTGTGGAAACACCTGTTTTTCGAGGTTTTGGTAAGCTTCGCCAAAGCGCTGCATGCCGTAATTCAGCAGTTTATGTTTGATCTGATATGCCTGAGGAAGCAGTGATTTGGCCATTGTTAGCTCCTTGATATTGTCAGCAATGTGTCTGCAGCCAGTGGCGGGCCACCTGGCGGTCATCAAAGGGCAGGCGCTGCTGCCCAATAATCTGGTAATCTTCGTGTCCTTTTCCGGCAATCAGGACAGTATCTCCGGCGTCGGCCATGGCCAGCGCCTGGTGAATGGCCAGGGCACGGTCCGGTTCAAGTTGTGCTTTTTCAGGCTGCTGTAATCCGGTCTGGATGGCGGCCATAATGGTCAGCGGATCTTCTGAGCGTGGGTTATCTGAGGTAATGATCACCCGATCGGCACCGGCTTCGGCGGCTGCCCCCATCAGGGGGCGCTTCCCCGCGTCGCGGTCGCCACCACAGCCAAAGACCACAATCAGACGGCCCGGCGTCAGGGGGCGCAGGGCGCTCAGAACGTTTTCCAGGCTGTCGGGCGTATGGGCGTAGTCCACATATACAGCGAAGTCGGCCTCGGCTGGCGTGACGCGTTCCAGCCTGCCCGGCACGCCGCTGACCTGCGCCAGGGCGCTCAGCAGTGTGGGCAGCGGTACCTGATGCTGCAGTACAGCGGCCAGCGCGGCCAGGGCATTGGCCACATTGTAGTGCCCTGAAAGACTCAGTATGACCGGGTATGTCTGGCCGGCATGGTGCAGGGTAAATTGACTGCGATGGGCATCCAGATTCAGGTCACTGGCATACAGATCAGCACTGGCATCCTGCAGGGAATAACGCAGAACTCTGGCCTGGCTGGCACGGCACATCTGCTCGCTGTAGGGGTCGTCGGCATTGATAATCGCCGTGCCCTGTGCCTGCAGATGCCGTGAAAACAGTAGAGATTTGGCCGCTGCATAGGCTTCCATGGTCAGGTGATAGTCCAGATGATCCTGTGTCAGGTTGGTAAAAATGGCGGTTTCAAAGCGCAGGGGCTCCAGACGTTGCTGTTCCAGGGCATGGGATGAGCACTCCATGACCACTTCTGTGACACCAGCCTGCTGCATCTGCTGCAGCCAGTTTTGCAGCTGTGGTGGGAAGGGGGTGGTGTATGCGCCGGGCAGGCTGACGTTCTGATAACCTGCGCCCAGGGTGCCAATCCAGCCGCAGGATCTGCCAGCAGCTTCCAGCAGCTGTTTGAGCAGCCAGGTGACGGTAGTTTTGCCGTTGGTGCCCGTGACCCCCAGCAATGAAAGCTGTTCACCCGGTCGCTGATAAAAGGTCGCCGCAGCTTCTGCCAGGGCCCGCCGGGTGTCGTGTACGGGCAGCCAGATTATATTTGTCTGGAGCCTGTCCTGCTGCTGGAACCAGGCCTGTGAGCAGATGATTCCACGCGCCCCGGCAGCCAGTGCCTGGGCAATAAAATCATGGCCATCGTGTTGCGTGCCCGGCAGCGCAACATACAGAGAGCCTGGCGTGACCTGACGGGAGTCGGTTTGAATTTCACTGAACAGGGTGTCCGGATCCGCTTTGGGAAGGTCTTTTCGCAGGGAGGTTAAATAGGGGAGCAGATTTTTGAGACGCATCATGTCTGTTTCAGATCACTTTTTTTAGAATCATCTTAGCAGAAATTCAGCGGGTTTCAGCGCTGTGGCAAAAGGCCAAGGCTCAGCATATACTGACCCTCAGCCAGAAAGTAGGCTGACAGCGCTTCCTGTAGCCGATCCTGGGCGTCAGCGGCACTTTGTTCGCGCAGGTTCACAATGAAGAGATCGCTGCCGCCCAACGCAAAACGCTCACGTTCTGCTGCCGCCAGTTTGAGCGCCAGCTCACTTTCCTGGCGAGCCATTTCGATTTGCTGGCAGCTTGTGTTGAGTACCACACGGGCTTCTGCAATTTCAGCCCGGATACTTTCGCTGACAAAATCATATTGCAGTTGGAGTTGATCACGTTCTGCTTCGAGTTGTTGCGTCTGACCCTGGGCTTTGCGCCATTGAAACGGAAAGTCAAATTTCAGACCGGTTTCAAGATTCAGCGGCGCCAGGTTTTTGTCGCCTTCGCCGATATCCTGCGACAGGCTCAGGTACAAGTCTAAATTCGGCAAAAACTGGTTTTGTGCCAGGGCCAGTCCCACGTCGTTCTGGGCCAGCTGGAGCGAAAGACTCAGGCGTTCTGGACGCTGCTCCAGGGCGTCTGTAACAGCTTGTTGCAGCGGAACCTCGGTGCTCATGCAGTTGTTGACGCTTGGAAAAAACGGGGTCGGTGTTTGTTCCGGCAGATTGCGTTCGGTCAGGAACAGTCCCAGCTCCAGGCTTTTGGACTGACGCTTTTGTTGCACGTCCAGAAGTTTGTTCTGGCGCTTGAGCAAAGCCCTTTGGTTTTCGAGCCGATCAATGGGTGGCTTTTTACCCAGTTGAATTTCGGCTTCAAGTTGTTCAAGACGGGTTTGTGTTAAGCGCAGAAGCTCTGTCGCAATACGTTCTTTCTGAAGGGCTTCGACCCAGCCCCAATAGGCCTTTAAGGCAGATGAAACGAACTTTAGCTCAGACTCACGTGCTTTCAGGCGGGCAATGTCGACCGCCAGCCTGAGTCGGCTGATTTCTGCCCGCAAAGGGTCAATCGGACCATTGCGCAGTAAGGGAACATTGACTCCGGTGCGAAATTCTCCCAGATTCAGGGTGTTTTTTTTGCCGTCATAATCGGCGATATTACCCTGGCCAAGACGATAGCCGCTGAAAAATGTGGTCCCCCACCAGGGGGTCGCCTGCTCGACAATGGTATCCAGCGCCAGGTGCTGATAATAGCCCAGGGGAATGCTGTCTGCCTTGCCTTTGAGCTTGGTATCAAATCCCCCTTCTTTTTCAAGTAACTTACCTTCGTTCTGGCGAACCTTGGCCTGGACTTCCATGAGCGGCGGATAGTCCTGGCGCAGTTGATCAATCACCTCAGGCAGGGTCAGCGCCTGTGCTGACAGGCTACCTGACAGGCAACACCACAGTAGGAGTATGATCTTTTTCATATCTTGGTTTTGATCTTAATCAAATCCTGAGATTCGGTTTTGGGGGGTTGATCCTTCAGTTGGGGCGGAAAGCCGTTGAATTGACGCCACAGCTCAAAGCCAAGCGAAACTGTATCCAGCAGAACCCAGCCCTTGGCGCGCGCTCCCTGAAGCAGGTACTGGCTTTCAGGCCACTGCTCCCCGGGCAGGGGACGCACGACAATTCTGAATTTGCCGTTTTCGCTGTCTGAAGCGTCTACCAGGGCGACCTCACCGCCAAATGTACCCACGGCGACCGAGGGCCAGCCAGAAAACTGCAGTGCGGGCCAGCCTTCAAACTGGATGCGCACTTCGCGACCTGCTGAAATCAGGGGGATGTCGTTACCGTTCATGTAAAGCTCCACCGCCCGTTCCCGGGTATCTGGAACCAGCGTGGCCAGCGGGTCGCCTTCTTTGACATAGACGGTATCAGCGAAAGTGTTGAGCATCAGAATGGTGCCGTCATGGGGTGCCCGAATTTCCTGCCGCTGCTGGCGTGCAATATCTGTGTCTATTTTGAGAATTTCGGCGGCATTTTTTTCGACCGAGGTGCGCGATTCTTCTAAAGTCGCCAGGTTGGACTGCAGTTTGGAACGGGCATCAGATACCTGTTTGCGCAATTCAGCCTCCGCCTGCCGGATGTCGCTGCGTGCGCCCTGGATGCTGGCTTTGATTTTATGTATCCCTTCAGGTGGGTGATTTAGCGCAGCCCTTCAGAAACCAGCGAAGGCATAGTGCCCACGCCAAGATGCGCCTCAATACTCTGCTTCAGAAACGCGAGGGCAGAGCGGTTTTGCTGGCGGCATGAGTGAACTACGCTGAACAGACGCTCTATCAGCCGACTGCCTTGCTCCGACTGCGTTCCATAGCAAACTTTACGCAAGACCACCAGGGGACGTATGGCTCTTTCAGCCCTGTTGTTAGAAGGCTCGATTTCTTTTCTTTCAAAAGTCCATAACGCTGACTCCACCTTCAATAAGGCCCTGCAGGTGGAGGCTGTCTGGGCGCGCGCAGATTTTTGCCCTTTTTCGGTCGCATAATTGGCGCCCTGTTTCAAAAGCAGGTGAACCTGGCGGCGTAGCCCACGCATATATTGCTTGAATGTGCAGCGTTGAATTTCGCCCGCCTGATAGCGCCGCCAATCCCAGAACACCTGATAGCCATGTTCCATCAGTGCTTCGCCGATTTCAGCACTTTCACCCGGACGCTCAGACATTCGTCGGAACTCTCTGACCAGATGCGCCCAACACAAAGCGCGCTGCTCAAGGGGCAGCCAATTGTAACCGCTCCAGCGATCACTGCAGGCAACGCCCTTAAAGCCCT
>JACYMC010000216.1 GCA_015272195.1 Candidatus Sericytochromatia bacterium | reverse complement strand
AGGCTGGCTGGCTCAGATGATAGGCTGTCTCAGGACTTTTCATTCTGAAGCACTGGTGTCGGGCGAGGTACTGCCAGCGGGGCGCTGAGGCAGGTTCGGGGTTTCAGGGACTAAACGGTTGACTCTCATCCTGGGTTGACTCCTTTTAAACACAATTTGTCTGAGGGATGCTTTGTTTATTTTGTCTGATATACCTGATGCTTGTGTTCTGAGCCTTTAAGTTTGTTTTAAATTTTTTTAAAAGCCTGACGGATGTCCCTTTTGCGGCCTATACTGAGCCCAGAGCGACAAAAGGAGACAAGCGATGGGTGATATTTTTAAGCGTCTGGTCAATCTGGCCAAGGCTGAGATTTCGCATATTAAACAACCTGACCGTGAGCTGAATGCGGAGTTTCTGGACTATCTCAAAAAGCAGCCGGAATATGACAGCTACCGCCGCATGTACGAAGACGCCTACCGTCAGGAAACCGGTCAGGACTTTCACGGTTCCAGCCGGCAGCAGCGGGCCACAGAATCCGAAACCCTGGGCTATGACCCTTACAAAACCCTCGAAATCAACCCCGGCGCCAGCTGGGAAGAAATCGACAAAGCCTACAAAAAAATGGCCCGCAAATACCATCCCGATCGCTTTCAGTCGCCCGGTGAGCAGGAGTTGGCCAATAAGCTGATGTCGATGATCAATGCCTCGTATACTTTTTTAAAGCAGAAGCATAAGCCCTAGCGCGCGTCACCCTTTTCAGCGGGTGGGTTCAGCCAGTCCAGAGAAGCCAGTATGCGATCAATGACTGCTGCCGGCGGCAGTTGCTCTGGCGCTGAGACCAGCATGCTGTAATACAAAGGACTGGCGTCAAAGCCTGGCAGTTTGACCCGCGTGGGCCGGGGTGGCAGCACAGGATCCAGGCCATAGTAGCACTGGTCGGGCTGAAGGGTGGAGCGCAGCTGATACCAGCTTAGTGGACCCAGCCAGGGGTTCAGGGTCTGGTGCTTCTTCAGACGCAGCTCTGGATCAAATTGAACACTCAGAAAGCCCGGCTGCACGCTGATATCCACACTGTAGGGCAGGCTGTCGTCGCCGCACTGGTATTGCAGGGCGGCACCGCCGCCCGGATAATCCAGGAATTTTCCCTGGCAGTCTGCCGGCAGCCAGCGCGGGGCCAGCAAAGGCCAGTTAAAAGCTGTGGCCGTGGCCAGCTGTTCTGTATCCAGTCCCGGAAAGTCGGGTTGAGCGTATAGGGCAGGCATCACAGGGCTCCAGAGGATCAGGCTGAAGAGGAGCGTAAAGAAAAGTCTGGACATGCTGGGTTCTTCCATTTCTTTGCTCTTTTATTCTAACAGAGCAGGGCCGTCAGTCCGCGACAGAAAATAGGGTACAATGGGAATATCTTTATCCGTTACAGCAAAGAGAAACAACCATGTCTACCAATACACAGCTTCAGACCTTTTCCCGCGAAGCCGAACGGGTGGAGGCCGAGCTTCTTGCCCTGCTGGAGGGTTTTCGTGAATTTTTAGCGGCCGATCCTGACCGTGCCGATGATACAGGGCATGATGATGTGCTGGCCGAAGCCGAGTCCTATCTTTATGACGCGCTGGACGCCCTGGCTGATTTTCGTGAAAGCTGTGCCGACACCCAGAGCGGAGAGGGCTGATGCGACGTCCTGACTTCATCCAGTATGCTCTGACCGGTTGCAATGGCGCGCCGTTAACGCAACCCCGGCCGGAGGCACGCTTTCATACCCATGAAGGCCTGACTGTTGCGCCCTGGTATACAGCTGAAGATCTGCAGGAAGCCCCTCACCTCAATGGTTTTCCGGGTTTGCCGCCCTATCTGCGCGGCCCTTACGCCACCATGTATGTGCAGCGTCCCTGGACGATTCGACAGTATGCTGGCTTTTCAACAGCGGAAGAGAGCAATGCCTTTTACCGACGCAACCTGGCTGCCGGGCAAAAAGGCCTGTCGGTGGCCTTTGATCTGGCGACCCATCGTGGCTATGACTCGGATCATCCCCGTGTGGTGGGCGATGTCGGCAAAGCCGGTGTGGCCATTGATTCCGTTGAAGACATGAAAATTCTGTTTGATCAGATTCCGCTGGATCAGATGTCCGTCTCCATGACCATGAATGGCGCTGTGTTGCCTGTGATGGCCTTTTATATCGTGGCGGCTGAGGAGCAGGGGGTTTCAGCGGAGCAGCTCACCGGCACCATTCAGAACGATATTCTCAAAGAATACATGGTGCGCAACACTTACATCTATCCCCCTCAGCCTTCCATGCGCCTGATTGCGGATATCTTTCGCTATACCGCCAAACACATGCCCCGTTTTAACAGCATCAGCATTTCGGGCTATCATCTGCATGAGGCCGGCGCCACGGCTGATCTTGAAATGGCCTATACGCTGGCCGATGGTCTGGAGTATGTGCGCACCGGGTTGTCAGCCGGTTTAAGCATTGACGCCTTTGCGCCCCGGCTTTCTTTCTTTTGGGGGCAGGGTCTGAATCTTTTTATGGAAGTGGCCAAAATGCGGGCCGCGCGTGCGCTCTGGGCCCGCCTGATTAAGCCGTTTGACCCTCAGAATCCCAAGTCCATGGCCCTGAGAACCCATTCCCAGACCTCTGGCTGGAGCCTGAGCGCCCAGGACCCCTTCAACAATATTGTGCGCACCTGTGTGGAGGCTCTGGCCGCTACCCTGGGCGGCACCCAGTCACTGCATACCAACTCCCTGGATGAGGCCATTGCCCTGCCAACCGATTTTTCGGCCCGCATTGCCCGCAATACCCAGCTGGTTCTGCAGGCTGAAAGCGATCTGTGTCGGGTCGCCGACCCGCTGGGCGGAAGCTGGCTGGTTGAAAAACTGACCCACGAACTCATGCAGGCGGGCTGGGCCCATATTCAGGAAGTAGAATCTTATGGCGGCATGACAGCGGCTATTGAAGCCGGCATTCCCAAACTGCGGATCGAAGAAGCGGCCGCCCGGCGCCAGGCGGCCATTGACGCCGGCAAAGAAATGATTATCGGTGTCAACCACTACCGTCTCAAACAAGAAGCCCCTCTGGACATTCTGGAAGTCGACAACACCGCGGTGCGTGAATCCCAGTTGCAGCGGCTCGCCGCGCTGCGCGCCAGCCGTGATGAAGCCGCCGTCCAGGCTGCATTGCAAGAACTCAAAGCCATTGCTGAAGGGGCTGAGGGCAATCTGCTCAGCGCCAGCGTACAGGCCGCCCGTGTGCGGGCAACGCTGGGTGAGATTTCGGACACCCTGGAGCAGGTCTGGGGACGTTACCAGGCCAAAACACAGCTGATTTCAGGAGTGTATAGCCAGAGTTACCAGGAGCGTGCCGATATGCAGTGTATTGACAGTGTGCGCCAGCAAACCGACGCCTTTGCGGAGCGACTCGGGCGCCGGCCCCGCATTCTGATTGCCAAGCTGGGCCAGGACGGTCATGACCGAGGTGCCAAAATTATTGCCACGGCCTTTGCCGATCTGGGCTTTGATGTGGATCTGGGCCCTCTGTTTCAGACCCCTGAAGAAACAGCCCGTCAGGCGGCCGACAATGATGTGCATGTGATAGGCATGAGTTCGCTGGCTGGTGGGCATAAAACCCTGCTGCCCCAGCTGATCGCTGCCCTCAAAGACGTGGGCCGCGAAGATATTCTGGTGGTCTGTGGGGGCGTGATTCCAGCTCAGGATTATGACAGTCTGTATGCCCAGGGTGCGGTGGCCATTTTTGGCCCCGGTACACCGGTTCCACAGGCTGCTGCCGAGCTGATCAACACCCTGGACCAGCATTTTGCGGAGGCTTTATGATCCCATCACATCCTAGCAAGCGTGAGCTGCTGCTGCAGGCGGCCCGGCCAGGTGCTACCCTGCGTTACAATGAGTTTAAGGCCCTGCTGGAAGCCTTTGGTTTTCGTCTGGCCAGTATGAATCGTTTGCACAATATTTTTGTGCATCCTCAGATTCCCGATCTCCTGAATATTCAGAATATTGGCGGTCAGCTGAAACCCTTTCAGCTGCGCCAGGCCCTGAACCTGATTTATAAATACCAGCTGCGTGCCCAGGATGAAGAAGACAGGCCGTTGCCCAAACCCGGTGATAAAACAGGACTTGATGCATGAACGCTTCCAGATACAGCATTGTGATCAGCTACTCAGAACAGGATCAGGGCTTTCTGGCAGATATTCCTGATCTGCAGTACTGTACGGCCTTTGGGCATACGCATCGTGAGGCTCTTGATGAGCTGGAGCGCGCCCTGGCGGCCTGGCTGCAGGCCGCCCGCCGTGAAAAAAAGCCCATCCCGGAGCCCCGGCTGTGCTTTGCTGGCGCTGAGATGTAGCGACAGGCTGTATGGCGTCTTCTATTGCTCAGGCTTTATTGCATGCCCTGGCAGATCAGCTGATCTTGCTCGATCCAGCGGGTCATGTCACCCAGCCTTCGGGTCTGCCTCTGCTGGAGAGCGAAAGCTTTGAAAGCCGTTTTTCACCCGAAATCTGTCGCATGTTTCGCAATGCACAGCAGTGGGTGAACCAAACGGGGCAGACCCAGGTAGTGGAGTATCCTGTGCCCGGTGGCCACTGGCAGGAGGCCAGCATTCATCCTGTGCCGGATGTTCCTGGCCATGTGGTGGTCCTGATCAAAGACATTCAGCGCCGCAAAGAAGCCGAGATTGCGCTGCTGCGTTTTCAGGAAGGGCTCACCACCCTCAATCAGATTTCTTTTGCGCCTGAGCTTGCAGCGCATCAGCAGATTCAGCAGGGTCTCGAGCTGATGTGCCGCTATTTTCAGCTGCCTTATGGTCTCCTGGTTCAGAGGACCTCGCCGGTTCGCCTGCTCAACTTCAGTGGGCCTGAGGGATTTGTGTACCCTGCGCTGCCGCTGGTACTGCCTTCGCCTGAGCCTTTGGGTGAAGTGATTTGTCAGGCCAAAGGGGTAACGGTGCTACAACAGGTCGCATCACCGTTTCAAAGTACTCTGCTGCCTCCTGAGCAGCGGGTACATTGCCTGGCTGGGATGCAGATTGATGTTGAGAATCAGTTGTTTGGCTATATCTGTTTTTTTGATACCGCACCTTACCCCCGCTCTTTTGCACCTTACGATACAGAGTTTATGCGCATTTTTGCCCGCTGGCTGGGATTTTTGCTGGAGCAGGAACGACAGATTGCGCGTTTGCAAACCAGTATTCAAAACAAAAATCGCATTATGGAAATTATTGCCCATGATCTGCGCAATCCGATTGGGGCCGTGATTGGGCTGGGCGAATTCAGTCTGAAAGTGGGTCAGGTGGATTCAGCGTCCCAGCTGTATCAGGCCCTCAGCGGCATGGTCAGTGCGTCCAAACGCGCCAATCGCTTGCTGGAGGTGATGCTGAATGCCGATCAGCTGGAGTCAGGTAAACAAACCATTCACACCCTGCCCATGAATCTCAGCCATTTGTTACAGCAGGTGCTGGCAGAGCACGCCCCAGCTGCAGCGGCCAAAAAGATTCGGCTGCTGCAGCAGGCGCCTGAGCAAGCCATGGCTGCGATTGATATTCACTGGTTCAGCCTGGCGCTGGACAATCTCTTAAACAATGCGCTGAAGTACACGCCGGCAGAAGGCTGCATCAGTGTTGAACTGGTGCCGCACGACACGGTCTGGGAACTGCGGGTGCGTGATACAGGCATTGGCATTCCGCCTGAATGGCATGAGCGTATTTTTGAAAAGTTTACCACGGCCAAACGACCGGGTCTGGCTCATGAGGTGGGTACCGGGCTTGGGCTGCACCTGACACGCCAGATCATTCAGCGCCACGGTGGTGAGATTTGTCTCGACAGTCAGGTGGATGCCGGTACCTGTTTTTATGTTCATCTGCCCCGTCTGTCTCAAACCCCGTGAACGGTGATTACCGCCGCTGGCAGGCTGGCATGCAGCGGGCTCTAAGCGCTGCACGCCAGGCTTCGGCTGAGGGGCACGTTCCCATTGGGGCCGTGCTGGAACTGGACGGTGTTTATCGCTACAGCCACGCCAATCAGAGCGGGCACAGCGATCAGCCGCTGGCCCATGCAGAACTGCTGCTCCTGCAGGCGGCCAGCCAAAGTCTGGGCCAGTCTGATTTTCGTCGCAGCATTCTTTATGTGACCCTCGAGCCCTGCCCCATGTGCCTGGGTGCCATGCTGCACTGCCATCTCGGCACTCTGGTATTTGGCGCCTATAATCTCAAATGGGGCGCCTGCGGCACGGTGCAGGATTTGTCTGCTGCTTTTCCGGCGGAGTCCTTGCAGTGCTGGGGCGGCGTTGAGGAGCTGGCCTGTGCTGCCTTGCTGCAAGGCTTTTTTGGGCGACTGCGGCAAGGGCCTTCAGCTGAAGACCAAGGCTGACAGTGGCCATTTGAGTGTTTCTCCGGGTTGGGCTGTCCAGGCCTGCAGCAAGGGCTGCGTGCGCTGATTTGGCCCTGGATACAGCAGCACAGCCTGTCTGACCACTGCCTGTCCCTGGGGGGTGCGCAGTGCATCGCGATAGCTCATAAAAACGCCTCGACTGAAATTGAGTCAGGCAGTGAAAAATCGAGCATAG
>JACYMC010000045.1 GCA_015272195.1 Candidatus Sericytochromatia bacterium | reverse complement strand
GTTACGTGTTTACGGGGCCATTGCCTCATGAGTTCTGTCCGGAGTATTGTTTTAATACACGGCGCTGCAAAGCAGATGCTTTTGCAGCGCCGCAATGGTTCAGGACGGAACCGGGTCCAAACCCATCAGCTGGCGTTGCAGTATCAGCCAGCGGTAGCGGGCCTGCACGCGCTGCTGCTCCTGCTGCAGGTTTTGCAGGCGCAGGCGGGCCTGCAGCCAGTTGAGGGCGGTGTAGTTCTGACTGCCACTGAGCCAGCCTTTTTCGAGGGCCTGCACCTCCGCTTCGGCCAGGGGCAGCAGGGCCTCCTGCAGTTGCCGCAGCTGTCGCATCAGGAGCAGCTGTTCCTGCTGCAGTGCCAGCGCTTCGCGCAGCTGCTGCCCGGTGACGTACTCCAGCTGCTGCCGGGCCTGCTGCAGGCGGGCCTGGGCCGCGGCCACCCCGCTCTGGTTCTGATGGTAAACCGGCAAGTCAGCACCCA
Organism: Candidatus Sericytochromatia bacterium; assembly: GCA_015272195.1. Taxonomy (GTDB): domain Bacteria; phylum Cyanobacteriota; class Sericytochromatia; order UBA7694; family UBA7694; genus JACYMC01. The sequence goes on along the minus strand of JACYMC010000045.1, from coordinate 6,111 downwards.
CACGCAGGTTGACACCCAGGGTCTGGCTGGGTGGATGCCAGCGCAGGCCGCTGGCAAGTCCGAGATCGGGCCAGGGCTGTTCTTTTTCAAGCGCCAGCCAGGCTTCCGCCTCAGCCACCGCCAGCTGGGCCTGCTGCACGCGCGGGTGAGCCTGCAGCTGAGCCTGTAAGCGTTGCAGATCCGAGCGTTCAGCCCGATCTGAAAGCGGTGCCGCCGGCGGCGCTTGCAATCGTTCCGGGCTTAAGTTCGTCTGCGCAGGCAGGTAACTTTGCAGCAACTGCAACTGACTGGCCAGCGCCGCCTCAGCCTCCGCACGCGCACCCTGAATACCGGCCAGCACCTGCAGCGGCGCCTTGTGCGCCAGACGGGTGATTTTACCCACCGCCAACAGACGTTCGCTGCGCTGCAGCAGCTCGCGGGCCAGAGCCTCCTGCTGCTGCCACTGCAAGGCCTGCTCACGGGCCGCCAGGGCGGCCAGATAGTGCTCGCCAAAGCGCAGCTGCAGCGCCAGGGCCTGCTCAGCACAGGCCTGCTGCTGAATCTGCAGGCCTGCGGCCAGGGCCTGCCGGGTGGCGTCCTGACGTGGCAGCCAGGGCAAGGTCTGACTCAGCGAGAGGGTCCACTGGTGGTAATCCAGCGCGGCGTCAGAACCCAGAAAGTCCTCGCCGTCGATTTCAAGACGCGGGTTTTGCCACAGACCCGCCGCCTGCAGCTCGGCCTGGCGGGCCTGGACCTCAGCCTGACAGGCCTGCAGCTGCGGGGAGGCCTGCAGGACCTGCTGGTTCAGGGTCTCCAGCGGCAAGGCTTCGGCCGCCTGTGCGGGCTGGCAGGCCAGCCAGCAAAACAGCGGCAGCAGCGTTTGAAGCGCCTTTGTAAACAACAGCCTGTTCATACCTGCACCTCCTGGGTCTGATGGCCCGGAAGCATCGGCTCATGATGAAACAGACGGTAGAGCACGGGCAGCACCACCAGCGTCAGCAGGGTGGACGAGATAATGCCGCCAATCACCACCGTGGCCAGCGGGCGCTGCACTTCGGCCCCCGTGCCCGTGGCCAGGGCCATGGGCACAAAACCCAGTGAGGCCACCAGGGCCGTCATCAGCACCGGACGCAGGCGAATCTGGGCCGCTTCAAGCACGGCTGCCGTGGCAGACAGGCCTTCAGCCTCCAGCTGCTTGATAAAAGACACCAGCACCAGACTGTTGAGCACCGCCACGCCCGAGAGGGCAATAAAGCCCACGCCCGCCGAGATCGACAGGGGCGTGCCCCGCAGCCAGAGGGCCAGCACCCCGCCGGTCAAAGCCAGGGGCACAGCGCTGAAGACCAGCAGGGCGTCTTTGAGATTGCCAAAACTCAGCACCAGCAGTCCCAGAATCAGCAGCAGGGCCACCGGAACCACAATCTGCAAGCGGCGGGCAGCCGAGAGCATCTGCTGAAACTGGCCACCCCAGCCCAGCCAGTAGCCGTCGGGCAAGTTCAATTCAGCCGTCACTTTTTGCTGCGCTTCGGCCACAAAAGAACCCAGATCGCGTCCCCGCACGTTGGCAGTCACCACCACGCGCCGCTTGCCGCTTTCGCGGCTGATCTGGTTGGGACCTGCGCTGAGCTGAAAGTCAGCCACTGCCGACAACGGCACAAAACTGGGATGCACCTCCGCACTGGCGTGAATCGGCACGGGCAGGCGCTGCATGCGCTCAAAATCGTTGCGCAGGGCTTCAGGCAGACGCACCACCAGGTCAAAGTGCCGGTCGCCTTCAAAAATCTGCCCGACGGTTTTGCCACCGATCGCAATTTCGACCAGTTCCTGCACGTCAGCCACGTTCAGACCATAGCGACTGAGGGCTTCGCGCTTCAGGGCCACGGTCATCATGGGCAGGCCTTCGGTCTGCTCCAGCTTGACGTCTGCCGCCCCCGGAATCTGCTCCAGAATGCGGGCCAGCTGCTGTCCCTGGCGACGCAGGGTGTTGAGATCGTCGCCAAAGATTTTAACACCCAGATCAGCTCTGACACCCGCGATCAGCTCATTAAAACGCATTTCAATCGGCTGGGTGAATTCATACACACTGCCAGGATAGTGTTGCAGCAAGGCCTCCATCTCAGCAATGAGCTCACTTTTGGGGCGTTTGGGATCGGGCCAGTCTTTGCGTGCATGCAGTATCACAAAGGTATCCACCTCATGGGGCGACATGGGATCCGAGGCGATTTCAGCCGTGCCAATGCGCGAAAACACGCGCCGCACTTCGGGCAGGGCCTCCAGCGCCTGATCCAGCCCATGCTGCATGGCCGCAGACTGGTTGATGCTGGTGCCGGGAATGCGGGCTGGCTGAATCACAATATCCCCTTCATCCAGACTGGGAACAAACTCCCGGCCCATGTTAAAGACCAGCAGCAGGCAGCCGATCAGCAGCAGTCCCGTCAGGCTCAGCAGACTGCGGGGCCAGCGCAGGGCCAGATGCAGGGTGGGCAGATAGGCTCCCTTGATCAGGCTCAGCAGGCGGTTTTCTTTGTGTTTGAGCGGTCCACGCAGCAACAGGCTGATGGCTGCTGGCACAAAGGTAAAGCTCAGCAGCATCGCACCCAATAAGGCCATCACCACCGTCAGGGCCATCGGCGTAAACATTTTGCCTTCCACCCCGCTGAGGGTCAGAATCGGCAGGTAAACGATCATAATGATCAGCTGGCCAAAAAAGATTTCGCGACTGGCTTCTTCGCTGGCTTCCTGCACCACGCTCTGGCGCGTGGCATCGTCCAGCGGTCCGTCGCTCTGGGCCTGCATCAGGCCCAGGCGGCGCACGCTGTTTTCGACAATCACCACCGCGCCATCGACAATAATGCCAAAGTCCAGTGCGCCTAGGCTCATCAGGTTGGCCGAGAGCTTGCCGGTGACCATGCCCGTCAGGGTAAAACACATGCTGATCGGGATAATCAGGGCCGTAATCAGCGCCGCCCGCAGATTGCCCAGGAAGACAAACAGCACGGCGACCACCAGCAGGGCCCCTTCGGCCAGGTTTTTTTCAACCGTGGCAATGGCCAGCTCCACCAGATCCGTGCGGTTATACACCACCTCAGCCTGAACGCCGTCGGGCAGCGTTGGGTTGATGGCGGCCAGTTTTTCGGCAACGGCATGGGACACATCGCGGCTGTTGGCCCCCATCAGCATCACGGCGGTACCCAGCACGGTCTCTTTGCCGCCCTGGGTGGCGGCACCGGTGCGCAGCTCCTTGCCCAGGGTCACGCTGGCCACCTGGCGCACGCGAATCGGTGTGCCGTTGTGATAATCCACAATAATATTACCCAGATCGTTGAGGCTTTCGGCCTGGCCGGGCACACGGATCAGATACTGCTCACCGTTGCGTTCAATATACCCGGCCCCCACATTGGCGTTGTTGCGCTCCAGCGCCATGACCAGATCGCGAAAAGAGAGGCCGTTGGCCAGCAGTTTTTCGGGGTAGGGCGTGACGTGAAACTGTTTGGGATAACCGCCCATGGTGTTGATATCTGCCACGCCGGGCACGCTGCGCAGCTGGGGGCGAATCACCCAGTCCTGCAGGGTGCGCAGGGCCATGGCGTCATAGGGCTGGCCGTCAGGCTGACGGGCTTCAGGGCTGGCGCTGAGGGTCCACATGACAATTTCACCCAGCCCGGTGGAGACCGGCCCCATTTCGGGCACCAGTCCATCAGGCAGACGGCTGGTGGCCCCCTGCAACTTTTCGCCAATCTGCTGGCGGGCAAAATAAATATCGGTGCCTTCTTCAAAGACCACGGTGATCTGCGACAGGCCATATTTGGAGAGCGAGCGCATCTCACTCAGGCGGGGCATGCCCGCCAGCAGGGTTTCGAGTGGGAAGGTCACGCGCTGCTCGGCTTCCAGGGGTGAGTAGCCAGGGGCAGCGGTATTGATCTGCACCTGCACATTGGTAATATCCGGCACGGCGTCAATCGCCAGGCGCTGAAAACTCAGCACCCCCATGGCCAGCACGGCCAGAGTCAGCAGCATCACCAGCCAGCGCTGGCGAATCGAAACGCGAATCAAAGCTGCGAGCATCTTATTTGCCCTCCTGACTCAGGAGGGCCGACTTGAGGGTAAAGCTGTTCTGGTGCACATACACTTCACCGGCTTTAAGGCCTTCGGTCACCTCGGCCCAGTTACCGTCCTGACGGCCCAGTTTAACCTGCCGCAGGGCAAAGCCTGCCGGGGTACGCACAAAGAGTACCGTCTGACCGTCCAGGGTCTGCAGAGCGCTGCGGCGCACGGCCACCGGAACCTGCACTTCGCCCGACTGCACCCGCACGTTAACATACATGCCGGGCCGCCACTGACCCCGGCTGTTTTCGAGGTAGGCATGGGCCTCAGCCGCACGTGAGACCGCGTCGACCAGCGGCTTGATATGACTGATGCGGCTGCTGGCAATCAGCTCCAGATCAACCGCCACCACCTGCACCACCTGACCCAGCCGCACGGCATTGAGATCACTTTCATACACCTGTACTTCAGCCCAGACCTGACTGAGATCGGCCAGCACATACAGGGTTTGATCTGCACTGACGCCCTGGCCTTCGGTCACGGGTTTCTCGACCACCATGCCCTGCTGAGGTGCATAAACCACCAGTCGGGCCAGTTGGTCTGGCGGCAGCTGGGCTGCCGGGTCCACTCCCAGACTGCGCAGTTTGGCGGCCTGGCTTTCCAGCGCCTGGCGGGCCAGGGTCACGTGCTGGCGCTGACTGAGCAGCAGACTTTCGCGTTCCCAGCGAATGGCCTCCAGCGCACCGCTGTAAGCGGCCTGCGCGCTGGCCAGGGCCTGCTCCAGATTTTGCAGGGTCTCGGTGGTGCTGAGCTGATCCTTGATCAGCCCACGCTCCCGTTCCAGGCTTTGCTGGGCCAGCTTGAGCTGGGCATAACGGTCCAGCAGCCGGGCTTTGTGCTCTCCAATCTGCAGCTGCATCGCCGCCTGATGAATGCTGGCCGGCGTGCCGCCCTGTGTCAGCTGCTGCATCAGCTGCTGAATGCGGGTGCTGAGGGTGTTTTCGCGGGCCAGCTGCTGTTCGGCCAGTTTAAGTGCCGACTGCTGTTGGCGGTAGGCCAGGCGCAAATCAGCCAGCTCCTGGCTTTCAATCACTGCCAGCACCTCACCCGCCCGCACCGGCTGGCCGGGGTGTTTGTCGACCTGACGGACCTGGCCGCTGACTTTGGCCGCAACGGCCTGCACATGGTGCTGATCCAGCGCAATCTGCCCCGGAAAATTGCGGCTCTGACTGATTTTTTGGGGGCCAGCCGACTGCCAGGCCAGACGGGCATTGGCAATCGCTGCCTCTGACAGCGCCACCAGCGCCGGAGCCGCAGCCGCTTTTTTGTCTGCTGCCGGGGCAGGATCTGTTGGGGTGTTTTCAGATGGCGGGTCGCAGGCATTAAGCGCCAATAACAGAAAAATTAAGGCGCAGCGCCCTGTCTGGCGCTGAGCAAAAGACAAGTTAAAAGTACGCATGGGTTTATCCTGTTTAACAATTGAAATAAGAATGAAATGCCTCAAAAGCCGGTAAAAGCCGGCAAGGGCCTCAAATCAACAGGATGGTAGAAGGAATATGAAGTGGCAGCGTATAAGGTAAAGATTGTCCGGGTGGCGGACGCGGGACAGATCCCAGACCCAGAGACTTCAAGGCAGGAATCTGGAGCGGGGAAGCGGCCGAAGGTGTCAGGCCTTCTGGCGGCAGAATATGCGCCGCACTGAGCACAATATCTTCGGGATGCGCCAGATCCTGGGGCGGGCAATCTTCGGCTTCGTTACTGGCCAGCGTCAGGGGCTTGCCCTGCAACACCGCCTGCAAGGGTGTAAGTACTTCGTTCTGAATCTGCAGCCGGTGCAGGCCGTGATAACCGGCCTGCCTGAGGCCGGGCTGCATAGAGAGCCCGTCTAAAAAGTCTCCCTGATGTGGAATCAGCACATAGGCCAGCATTATCAGAAGCAGGCTGAGTGAATAGAGGCGGGTACAGGCAAAGCGTCTCATTTTACTTCAGAGCTTAACACAGCATTCAATTAGTGTACAGGGTATGTTGACTCTGCTCAGTGCTTCAGAATGAAAAGTCCTGAGACAGCCTATCATCTGAGCCAGCCAG
>JACYMC010000266.1 GCA_015272195.1 Candidatus Sericytochromatia bacterium | reverse complement strand
AAAGGAGCCAGTTTTTATCTACTGATCTGTTTGTGAGAAATGCGGGTTAGCAATCCTTTTACGGCGGCCAGCGGCCGGGGATTGTCTTATGACAATGCCCAGGCCCAGGGCACGGTGATTGCACCGGGTATGGTGGCTTATCAGCCGGTGCGCGACCCCAACGCCAGTGATCCCGCCCAGGCGGCGATCGTCAGCCATGCCATCTATGGGGGTAGTCGGGAGCCCAACGCGCCCATTCTGGACGCTTCAGGGCTGCCGTACACCCTCAGCAACAATTAAGCCGACATCACTGCTGCGCTGGTAGAGGCGCAAACCAAACTCTGGTACCATGGCGATCAGATGATCAAAGATATCGCTTTGCACCCCTTCATAGTTCACCCAGGCGGTGTCTGCACAAAAGGCGTACACCTCCAGTGGCAGGCCAAACTCAGTTGACTGCAGCTGTCGCACCATCATGATCTTATCGGGGTGAATACCTGGATGCTGTTGTAAATAGCGCAGGGCATACTCACGAAACACGCCAATATTGGTCAGGGCCCGGCCACCGATCACCTGCTGCTCAGGGGCAAAACCGGCGGCTGTATTGGCGGCTGCAATTTCGCGCTGGCGTGCGGGCAGATAATCCTGCAGCAGCTTGATGCGTTGCAGCTGCTGCAGTTGCGCCGCTGAGCAAAAGCCGACGGTGCGCATATCAATCAGCAGGCTGCGCTTGATGCGCCGCCCGCCAGACTCCTGCATGCCCCGCCAGTTGCGAAAGGAACCCGAAGTCAGGGCATAAACCGGAATGGTGGTGATGGTCATGTCCCAGTTGCGCACCTTGAGGGTGGTCAGGGTCATTTCAATCACCTCCCCATCGGCCTTGTAATCGGGCATTTCAATCCAGTCGCCCAGGCGAATCATCTGGTTGACCGTCAGCTGGATGCCTGAGACAAAGCCGCTGATGGGGTCTTTAAAGATCAGCAGCAGCACCGCCGTCATGGCGCCCAGACCACTCAGCAGGGTCAGGGGCGAGCGGTTAAACATCAGGGCCAGGGCAATCAGGCCGGCCATCAGGGCCAGTATCAGAAAGATCACCTGCAGGTAGGTTTTGATCGGTTTTTCACGCGAAACGTCAAAGCGGTTGTAAATAGACTCAATGGCCTGAAACACCCGCCGTACGGTAAGCAAAGCCAGCACCAGCACATATACGGCGGCTGCCCGGCCCAGAAAGGCGTTGAGCTTATCTGATGAAAAGGCAAAGCTTGAGAGCAGAGTCACCGGCACCAGATGGGGCAGCATATGGAAGACCTTGTGTTCGTAAAACACCTCGTCCCAGTCGGTCTCGGTTTTGGCCACAATTCTGGCAATCAGCGGCAGAATGAGACGGCGCGCCACCAGATGTGAGAGCATGATGGCCAGCAAAAACAAGAGCAGCACACTCAGATCGGCCAGCAACAGGCTGGGGGTTTCACCCAGACCCCAGCCCTGAAACAGGATCTCAAAATAGTCAAACATGTCTTCCTCCTGCCGTGTATTGTGCCGCTTCGGCACCGGCTGCGCAAGCCAAAGGGCCGGCAAGCATTGCTTGCCGGCCCGGTCAAAGGCTTAGACTTTAATTGTCGCTGTTTTTTTTCTGCTGGTAGAGGTAGTAGCCAGCGCCACCGGCGATGGCCAGGGCACCGAGGGTGATGCCAGGATTCTTGACGGCGAAGCTGAAGACCGGCTCAATCACCTTGTCCATGGCCAGCTCAGCGCCTTTGACCGCGCCGTTTTTGGTGCCGTTGATGACGGTCATGCCGGCTTTTTCAACGCCGGGCATGTTCAGGGCCCGGCCAGCCATGGCCACTGCACCGGAACCGGCCAGTACGGTACCGGCAGCTGCACCGGCGGTCAGCAGGCCGCGGCCCACGCCAGGGGCTTCAATCATCTTTTTGCCCTGGTCGACGGTGACTTCACCCAGCTTGTAGGCCGTGGCACCCAGGCCGACGGCGGCAATCGGAGCCAGACCTTTGTCAAAGGCCCGGTTAAGCACGGGCACGCCCAGTTTGTCGGCCACCATCTGGGTGCCGCCCAGTGCGGCCAGGGCCGCACCGGTGCCGGTGGCCACATGGTGAATGTCAAAGCCGTTGGCTTTGATGTCTTCGACGGTGTATTTGCCCAGAGAGGCGGAAGCACCGACCAGCGCCACGCCGCCGAGAATCGGCAGGCTCTCAGGAAAGGCCCGAATCAGCTTTTCGTTCTGGATGGCGTGACCCACAATCGAGGCACCACCGGTTGCCGCGGCCACACCGGCAGTGACTTCAGCCGTGCCGATGGCGTCGTTGAGAATGCCTTTTTCGGTGGTCAGGCGGCGTACGCCGTCAGCACCTGCGGCCAGACCAGCACCTGCTACAGCGACACCGGAGGCAACCATGCCGCCTTTGGAGGTAAAGATGGCTTTGGCCGTTCCGGTCAGGGCCTCTTTCATCACGGGAATATTGTACTGGCGGCCGACCAGCTCGGCGCCGCCCAGGATGGCCACGGCACCGCCGGCCACTTTGGCGCCGCCTTTGAGGTTTTCGCCTTCTTTGAGGTCATTCACACCGCTGACAATGGCGGCCGTACCGCCTGCAGCGGCAGCCACACCGGTGATCGCTTTGACGTTGTCAGCGACCATTTCAGCCGGCTTGGAGAGGGCTTCTTTCATCACGGGGATATTGTAGCGGCGGCCCACCAGTTCCGCACCGCCCAGCACAGCGGCACTGCCGCCAGCCAGCTTGGCGCCGCCCAGCATGGTGCTGCCTTCGCGCAGGTCATCCAGACCGCTTTTGGCGACCATCCCGCCAGCTACCGCAATACCGGCACCGGCAATGCCTTTGCCGTGTTTGGCAATATGCTCCAGCGGGGTGCTGAGGGCTTCGCGGGCCACGGGAATATTATACTGGCGGCCGACCAGCTCCACGCCGCCCAGACCGGCAGCCAGGGCACCGGCGCCGGTAGCGGCTGCACGGCCTGTGTTACCGTTTTCGTAAGCAATTTTGGCGTCTTCAGCCAGCAGGGCAGAAGCGCCCAGGGCGGCCCCACCGGCCACCAGCTTGCCGTTGTCGACAAAGGTGAATTCAAGGGCTTTTTCAACAGCGGGAAACTTGTCAGCCAGTTTGGCCACGCCGGCCACACCGGCCACGCCGCCGACCAGGGTGCCCGCACCGGTCAGGAACATGTTGTCGCCGACAAAGGTACCGTCAGCGGTATTGGCTTTGATGGTGTCGATGGTTTTATCGAGTTTGCTCTGGCGGGCGGTGGCCGCTTGTTGCTGCTGCTTGGCCTGCTGCAGGATGGTGGTGTTGGAAGTATTCTGTACGCTGGTCATGATTTGGGAGCCTCTCTTACGCTAAAAAATTAAATGATGCCTTTTGGCTGTTGTTCTTATCGCCGGGCGGGCTGCCAATATGACGCGGGTTTACGTATAATTAAATGTAAATTACTCTCAAAAAAAACTGAATTTAACCTTAAAGGACAGCAAAATGCCCAAAGCCGCACCAGATGTCATTTATGCCCGCAAAGACCTGATTCCCTCCCTGTGGCAGGCCATTGATACGGTCGCCCGCGAGGAAATCTACATCGAGCGCGTTGAAGCCCCGCCCCTGGCCGAAACCGAGGCCTTTCAGCACAAGCTGATCGACCAGAACTGGCCGGTCTATTATGCGATTGACGGCGATCAGGTGGTGGGCTGGGCAGATATCAGCTTCCCGACCAACCCCCGTTTAGCGCACCGGGGTTTTTTAGGCATGGGTTTATTGCCGGCTTACAGAGGCCAGGGCCTGGGCCGCCGCCTGCTGCAAGCGGCGCTGGATCACGCCCGTCAGATCGGGGCTGAAAAGGTTGAACTGTCGGTGTATACCACCAATACCCCCGCCATTGCACTTTATCAAGGCTGCGGCTTCAGCGCGATCGGCGTGATTCGCCACTACCGCAAACACAAGGGCGTCTATTACGACGCCCTGGAGATGGAGTGCTTTCTTTAAAAGCTGGTTTTGAGACGGCGCTGCGCCCGGTCGCGTTCCAGAGCGAGCGTGATCAGGCGGTCGAGCAGCTCGGCATAGCCAATGCCGCTGGCCTCAAACAATTTGGGGTACATCGAGATTTTGGTAAAGCCCGGCAGGGTGTTGATCTCATTGACGTAGAGCCGGTCGTCAGGCGTCAGAAAGAAGTCGATGCGCGCCAAACCAGCGGCGTTGAGCACCTGAAAGGTCTGGCGGGCCAGCTCCTGAATGCGCGTGGTGAGTTCTTCAGAGAGATCGGCCGGAATCTGCAGGCTGGCGCCTTCGGGATCAATATACTTGGCTTCGTAGCTGTAAAACGCGGCCTGCACCTTGATTTCACCCGGTACTGAGACCTGCAGCCCGCTCTCGGTATTGCCCAGCACGGCACACTCGATCTCGCGGCAGTCTAAGCCTTGTTCAATCAGCACCTTGTGGTCGTACAAAAATGCATCGGCCAGGGCCGGCGCCAGCTGCTCGGCTGACTTGACTTTGTGGATGCCGACCGAAGACCCCAGGTTGGCGGGCTTGACAAAGACCGGGTAGCCTTTTAATTGCGCAATCACTTCACTCAGATCACTGTTGTCCTGCCAGGCGTAACGGGTTCTGAAGCGTGGGGTGGGCAGACCGGCCTCGCGCAGCAGGCGCTTCATCACGTCTTTGTCCATGCCCACGGCAGAGCCCAGAATATCGCTGCCCACAAAGGGCACGCCCGCCATGCGCAGCAGGCCCTGTACGGCCCCGTCCTCGCCGTAGGTGCCGTGCAGTACCGGAAAAGCCACATCCAGGGCCGGCAGCGGCGACTGGTTGCTGGCGCGCACCAGCTGGGCCCCTTCAGAACCCGGACGCAGCACCAGCGCTTCAGACGCCTGGTTCAGGCGCAGCAGCTCCGGGTGGCTCTGGTTGAGCAGCAGCTGGCTCTCGGCGTTGAGATACCACTGCCCGTCGCGGTCAATGCCAATCAGGCTGATGGTGTATTTGTTGCGATCGAGGGCACTCAGAATATTGCGGGCCGACTGCAGCGAGACGGCGTGCTCGGCGGAGCGGCCGCCAAAGATCAGGCCAAGGTGAATGGGTTGAGACATAAAACCGGTCCTTTTGTAAGCATCTTGCCCGCATTATACGCCCGGCAGCCTTTAAATGGGTGTGACCAGAGACAGTTTCAGCTCAGAAACCCACTGCCTGACCGTCTCGCGTTCCGCCGCCTGCAGCTGGCGGTTGAGGCCTGCCTGCTGCTCGGCTTTGTACATCGGCCGGTACTGAAACATCACGTTGAGGGCCAGATCTTTGAACTCCTCCGCCAGCTGCTCCAGCGTCGGGCGGGTGCAGCAGTCGAGATGGCCGGGCAGCACCAGATGGCGCACCAGCACCCCGGCCCGCTGCTCTCTGGCTGCGCGCAGATTGGCCAATACACTTTCGGTATAGCCCTGGATTTTGGTTAACTGCCAGGCGCAGGCGTTGTTGCCGTGCTTAAAGTCGGGCAGGTAGATATCCACCACCCCTGCCATCAGGTCGAGTCCCTCAGCCGAGAGGGTGGCATTGTGATTCAGCACCAGCGGAGCAGTGATCTCAGCCGGGAGCTGCCGCGCCAGCTCCAGAATGGTGTGCAGATGGGGTTCCGGCGTGCCCCCAATCAGGCTGAGGGTTTTGTATTGTCCGTTTGCTTGCTGTAAATCCTCTATCACCGTTTGCATGGGAAAAGCCTCTGATGCGTCAAAATGAAAGGTTTCGCGCCAGTTGTGGCAATAGCTGCAATGCATGGTGCAACCGCTGAAAAACAAAGCCCAGGTGGGCCGGATCGGCGGCTCTTCGCCGTGGTGCAGATAGGACCCCGCCAGCGGCGAGGCGCTGCCCAGGCGACAATAGCCGAATTGCCCCCGGCTGCGATCCACCCGGCAATTGTGCACACAGAAATTGCACTGCTGCAGCAGGTGCCGGGTCAGGGCAAGCTTGATGGCCAGCCAGTCGGTGCGGCCACTGGTCGTCTGCCCGGCGCGCCAGGCATCCAGACCCTGCTGGTGCCAGTGCCGCAGCGCGGCCAGCGACAGTTCGCTCAGAGACGCGGGCAAATCAAAGCCAATCTGACGGCTCAAGGCCCGCCGGGGCTTGTGTTGCGTCTGAACGGGCATCTAGCGGTTCTGGCGCGGATAAAACAGGCGAATCAGCCACAGGGCCAGCAGCACGGCCCCCACCGGCAGGGCCAGGGCGCGCAGGGCCAGCAGCACCACGCGCAGCACGCCGGCCACCACCAGCAAAAGCTGAGGCATCAGGGCCAGCAGCACCACCAGCGAAAGGCAGAGGCTGATCAGCATCCAGCGGGGCACCTGGCGCAGCTGCCGTACAAAGCTGTGCCGCCGCTGCAGCTCCGAGCCGCGCAGCAGGGGGCTGGCCGGATTGACCGGCGGCAGGATCTCGGCTGAGGTCACTTCAGGACTGGCTGTTGGTTGCCCGCCCTGCTGAAAACGCCAAGCTTCCGGTAGCTCGTCAGATAACTCCAGGTAGGGTTTGGCTTCCGGTTCTTCGTCGGAATGCACATCACGCATTTGGTTTACCTCGCTGCTTTTATCCTAACAAAGCCGCTGCCCCTGAGTCCATCAGGAACTTTTTATTTCCTTGCCGCGTCTGACAGTACAAGCTTTTTTGTATCCCTTCAGGTGGGTGATTTAGCGCAGCCCTTCAGAAACCAGCGAA
>JACYMC010000129.1 GCA_015272195.1 Candidatus Sericytochromatia bacterium | reverse complement strand
CGGGCGCTTTGGCCACAGGATAAAGTCAGCGAAACCATCTTGTGCCCACCCCAAAGTCAGTGTTCATGCGGTGGCGAAATCCACTTAACCGGCAAAGCTTACATTCATGAAAGCTTTGAATTGCCTGAAATTGAGCCAATTGTCACCCATTACCACCTTCAAAGCGGGCGTTGCCAAAGCTGTAAGCAAGGTTATCGAAGTAGGGTTTATCAATCCCTTTGGGGACTTTCAGCACAATCACCAGACGATCTGGCTGTACAGACAGATTTTGCGTGTGTACAGTCAGGGGGCTCCTCACCTGCTGGCTGGACACGTTGGTAATTAACTGATTAATGCGATGCACATCTGCCTGAGATAAGCCGGGTACTGAACCATCATCTGCTACCCCAACCAAAAGCATGCCACCTTCCGCATTGGCAAAAGCCACCATTTCTGCAGCCAGGGATTCACCATTGCGCAGGTCGGCTTTAAACTGGCGGGTGCTGTCTTCTCCCAAAGCAATTTCTTTGTGCAGATCTGCCAAAGTCAAAAGCTGATTGTCTGAAATCCAATCCATTGCAACCACCTCCTGGCATTTATGACAGCAGCACCTGCTTTTCAGGATTTTTGACCCTGACTGTGATTCTAACACGAATCAAAAGGGATAAGCCAAGCTGGCTTTATACAGGCTGTTTCAGCCCGGCAGGGGTGTTAGAGGTCATTCAGAACCCGGCTTTGTCCAGCTCATCGTGCAAGGCCCTGAGTGTGGGGTACTGCTGCCGCAGTTGCGTCAGATAGTCTGCCCAGCCTGCAGGAGCTTTGAGTTGTTTGCACATCAGGGGCTGCAGCTTTTTTAAGAGCTTGACAGCTTCTTGATAAGCACTGCGGTTGCGCAGTTCAATATATTGCGTGACCATTTGCTGCCAGCCCTTGAGATAGGCTTCAGGGTAAAGCGGCAGGAGCGTTTGTTCAAAGCGGGTTCGGCCCGCGTCAGTCTCACCCACCAGCTGCCAGAGCTTGGCGGTTTCACCCTGCAAGGCCCAGATTTCGCCCAGCAGTTCTTCAGCGTGTGACAGGCCATCCTGCCAGCAGGGTTTGGGTTGGGTCGCCAGTTTTTTTAAACGGCTCAGCAATTTGCTTTCAAAGCGCTTAAAAGCCGCTGGCTCCAGTTTCTTCTGGGCTGAATGATAGAGCGCTAGATCCAGGTGCTGGTGTTTGAGCCGCTTCAGAAACAGGGCTTCGAGTGCCTTTTGATCCTTATGGCGGCTGTAGTGGGTGCTGAGGGCCTGATACAGCGGGCTCATTTCAATCAATAGCGAGGCTGGCTGAGCTGTTTCGCTCAGCCACTGGTCAAACAGTTTGTGCAGGGCGGGCAGATCGCCTTTGTGCTGTTTCAGGGCATAGCTGTAGAGTTCATCTTTGTTTCCCTGAGCCGCTTTGAGACCTTGCTTCACCACCTGCCAGGCTTTGTCGGGCTGCTTTTTGGTCAGCCAGTACCGGGCCAGCCGCCAGTAATCTCCACCGTCCTGCAAATCTTCTGAAAGCAAGGCCAGTTCTGCATCGTTATTGCCCAGACGGGCATACCAGTGGGCCATTTTTTCGCGCAGATAAGAGGCCATAAAGCCTTCTGCCTGATCGGCCTGCGCCTGCAGCCGTTGCAGTACCAGCTCATAATGGGCCGGCTTATCGGCCAGGGTTTCGACGGTATGATAGATATTGTCTTCGAGGCTGTTGTCTCTGGAGTAATGGTACATCAGCAGGGCCAAAGCCGTTTCTTTTTGCTCCGCCAGCGCCGGGTGCTGCACAAAGAGACGCTCCAGTAGCTGCAGGCCATCGGCGATAAAATCATCCAGGGCGGTATCGTAGATACCCAACTCAGCCAACACTTCAAGTCCCTGATCCAGAATCGTCATCAGGACCTGGAGCTGTATGGCAGGCGGGCTGCTGCTGGCGCTTTGCCAGATCTGCTGGACCTGGCGACTGGCCTGGCTGATGGAGCCGCCGCGTTCAATTTTGGCCAGGGCCTTGTGCAGGTCTTTTTTGATGCTTTTGAGGGTATTCGGATTTGTGCTTTCAAAACGCAGCAGCAGCTCGCGCTGAAATTCAGGGTATTTGGTCTGGGCTTCCAGCACCAGGGCCAGCAGTTGTTCTGCCGATAAAGCCTGAAGCTGCGCTTTGAGCCGGGCCTCGGTTTGGGTGGCCTGGGCAGCGGCTTTTGTATAAAGGCCTTGATTGGCCAGAAAGGCCAGGGCCACCGCTACCATGTGTTTGCAGGGCCAGCCGTCATAGGGGCAGTCACAATCACCTGTCAGCTTGTTTGTTTTCAGCACGAGACTGATGTGGTAGTCGCCATAATTGCCGTCAATAGCGGCGTCAATGCGTTGCGTCGGGCTGTCAAAGTGCAGGTCTCTGACCAACCCCTGCCGCTGATAATCCTGCCCCCGCTCAAAAATGGTGTCGCCGGCCCAGCTGCGAATGCTGGCTTCACTCAGTTTGAACATGTGCTCTGACGCTCCCTGGTTTGTATTTCAGTCGTTGTATACCACACTGACGAGGCCTCAAACAAGAGCACCTTGACGAGGGTATATACCGTGATATATGCTTTTTTTAAAGGTGGAATACATGCAATGCAAACAGCCAAATTATTTAAAAATGGGCGTTCGCAAGCCGTGCGCTTGCCCAAAGAGTTTCAGTTTCAGGGTGAAGAAGTGATCATTCAAAAACACGGTGATGCGGTTTTGCTGGTGCCCTGTGATAAAGTCTGGCAGGTTTTTTTGGCGGGCCTGGCCGGTTTTTCGGATGATTTTATGGCCGCAGGCCGTGAGCAGGGCAGCGATCAAACGCGCGCAGAACTGGACTGATGTACCTGCTGGATACCAATATCTGTATTTATATCATTAATCAAAAATCACCCCAGGTGCTTCAGCAGATCCGCAGCCATCTTGCACAGGGTTTGTTCATTTCGTCTCTGACGGTGGCGGAACTGGCATATGGGGTTGAAAATTCTCAGCAGCAGGCCAAAAATAAGCTGGCCTTGCTCAATTTTCTGACGGTGTTTCAGATCCTCAATTTTGAAGCCGCCGATGCCGTCGTTTATGGGGAGTTAAAGGCCCGCCTGAAACAAGCTGGCAAGCTAATTGGCCCTATTGATATGCTGCTGGCAGCTCAGGCTCTGCGCCAGAATCTGGTTTTTGTCAGCAATAATCTGAAAGAATTTCAGCAGGTACAAGGTCTCATTCTGGAAGACTGGTCACGCTGATACTCTCTGTCAGCGTCGCTATTGTGTAATCAAAGGCGGCTCCTCGCGATATAGCCGGAATGCAATACCTTTGCTGCCAGGGTTGTTTTGACGTATAATTTAAATGATTCTATACGTCTGAGGTGCCGCATGCAAAGTAAACTGACCCTGCGGCTGGACGCCGACTTGATTCGCTTCGGCAAGCAATGGGCACAGCACCAGGGCACCAGTCTTTCTGGCCTGGTGGCTGAGTACCTCAAAACGCTGGAGCAGTTAACACCCGCTCCTGATCAGCTGGCACCACAGACCCGTCAACTGCTCGGCTTGTTACAGGACGCTGATTTAAGTGATTACCACGGCTATCTGGAAGACAAGTACCGGTGAAGGTCTTGCTGGACACCCATGTGGTGCTGGATTTGCTGTTGGCCCGCCCCCCATTTGTTGCTGCTGCTGCCAGTCTGGTCGACCGGGTGGAGCGCGGGCAGCTGACCGGTTTTCTTTGTGCGACAACCCTGACCACCGTGCATTATCTGGTCTGTAAAGCAGCCGGGGATGCGCGCGCTGTGGCGGCCATAAAGTTGTTGCTGAACCTGTTTGAGATTGCCCCTGTCGATCAGAAGGTGCTTGAAAAAGCGCTTTTGGCAGGGTTTGGCGATTTTGAGGATGCTGTTCTGCATGAAGCGGCCTTGCAATGTGGCGTGGACGTCTTGATCACCCGCCATGGAAAAGACTTTAAGGCGGCCCGTTTGCTTGTGCAAAGCCCTGACGCGTTTGAGGCCTTTTTACGGCTGCATGAAACCGATGGCAATCAAACGCTGTAAGTGATGCTTTGAACCTGACTGTCTGGCCTGTAAAGAGGCAGCCATGATACCGCCAGCCGAAAGCTCTGGTATAGACTGACTGCATCAGCCCAGATCAGGAGGCTTTTATGCCAGAATCTACGGAACCCCCTCACATCACAGCACCTGAGCGCGTCAACCCACCGCTGCCACCGATTCTGCGGATTGTGGCCGTTCTGAATACGATTGAAAAATATCTGCTGATGGTGTGGTTCCCGATGTACGTGCTGGGTCTGAGTCTGGCCTTACTCTTCCTGGTGTCCGTGATCTTGCTGATGCTGGGCCTGATGGCCTGGGTCTTTATCCGTTTGCTGATCGGTGCCTGAAGCTCTGTTACTGCCAGGTTCGATCAAACGCAACTGAACGGCCTGCAAGGCAGCGCGCTGTTTTTTGTGATCAAAACCTTCGCGAACCGTAAAGCTGACGTGGATGCCAGGCTTCATATCTTCGGCAGATCCCTCAAAGGCCCGCAGTTCAAAATACAGGCTTTGGTTGCCAGCCTGGGCTGTATCATCAGGCCGTAAAAAGCCGGCCTTGCCATGGGGGAGCAACTTCAGAATCTGACCGCGCAAGCGGCCAGGTGCCGCCTGCGGGGCTGAGGTCTGATGCTTTGAACGCTTCTCAGGAACCGGGGCTCTGTAGTCGTTCTGCCCTGTTTTGAGCAGGCTTTGCCAGCCCGCAGTAAGAGTGCGCCTGAGCGCAGGGGCCTCGGGTAAGTCGGATGCCAGCAGGCTTTGCAAGGCTTCGGGTATCGACCATTCGTTGGCCTGGCGCAGCCGCAGCACATATTGCCGGTGGGTCCGGGCCAGTTCTGGCTGGCTGTCTGCCAGCAGCTCAGCGAGCAGCAGGTACAGATTCAGCTTTTTACTGTCGTCACCCCGGTCCAGGGCGGCGGCCAGGGCCAGTTGCAGCGCTTCTTCTGTTTGATTGAGTCCCAGCAGCAGCTCGGCCAGTTCCTTTTTTAAAAACCAGTCCTGCTTGCCCTGCAGAATCTGCCGGTACAGGTGCATGGCTTCTGTGCGCTGCCCCTGGGCTTGCAGGGCGCGGGCCAGCCGTCGCTGAAACCACACCCGCTGCCCCTGTGCCATGTTTGTGGCCAGAACCTCTTCACATTGTGCGGCACAGCCGGCGTACTCGCCCAGCTGATACAGGGCCTCGCTCCATTTGGCCTGGTAGCGCAGCCAGTCAGAGGGCAGGTCCCGCGTTTTGCCACGGGCGTCGGTGATGCGCTCGCCGGTATGCGAGAGTTGTTCTGGGTCCAGGTAGCCCAGATAGTGCAATTGGGTTTCAGGCTGTCCCTGATATACTTCCATGGCCTTAAAAATGGTGGGAATCAGTGGGCTGTAGCTGTCAGCCTGGCTGCTCAGGTTCAGAATCTGTTTGAGAGCGGCCTCAAACTGTTCGGGCCTGATCTTTTCGGGTTTGATGCGGGTCTGATACAAACACCAGGCGTGCAGAGAGCGCAGGGCCAGATGGCCTGCATCCAGATCGCGTGCTTGCTCGACAATCGCCAGGGCTTCTGCATAACGCCGATGCTTATACAGACACCAGGCATAACCCCAGCCGTCCCAGGCGTTGCCATCGGCAATATGTTCTTGCCAGAGCTGCTGGTACAGCTGCAGGGCTTCGGCCAACTGGCCGGCTTTGCGCGCCTGGCCAGCGGCCTGACGCAGTTGAAATAAAGATGTGTCTTCCATGTTTTTGTTATACCCTGCCCTTTTCGGCGGGCGGTATCAGTGATGCAAAGCATTATGCTGCCTTAAATTTCAGGTGGTAAAACCCGTATAACGCTTCCGCTGCTTTGCTGTGAGTGCATCACCGGAAAAAGCAGATGATATGCAACACGCCAGGAGGCACCTTCTTTGGTCAGCAGAGTCGCTGTTTTTGTATTGAGCCGTTGCACGATACCGTAGACTTCACGGTTTTGCCGGTCATAAAAGCCGACCTCATCGCCTACTTTCAGGTTACTGGGCTTGAGTCCCGTATTTTGTTTTGGCAGATCTGTACGAATTCCGTCCATATTCAGCCAGTACAGAGGTATTACCCAGGTTTTGAAATCATCCATTCGGCGAATCAGCACTCTGGTTTGCCGCAACTCCAGTATCTCAGCGAAAATTTCGCGATTTTCCTGGTCGTCAAAATACCGCACCTGCTGCCCTGGACGCAGCCGGTCGCGAATAGCCTGTAGCCGCTCAGGGTCATCCAGATGTTTGCGCAATAAAACATCCAGACGGTACAGCTCAAACAGACTTGCTGACTCAAAGGCCTGATGAAAAGTATGAAAATCCATTATTCAGCGTTTACCCTTCAGTATCCCTTCAGGTGGGTCATTTAGCGCAGCCCTTCAGAAACCAGCGAAGGCATAGTGCCCACTCCAAGATGCGCCTCAATACTCTGCTTCATAAACGCGAGGGCAGAGCGGTTTTGCTGTCGGCATGAGCGCACCACGCTAAAAAGCCGTTCGATTAGCCGACTGCCTTGCTCCGACTGCGTTCCATAGCAAACTTTACGCAAGACCACCAGGGGACGTATGGCTCTTTCAGCCCTGTTGTTAGAAGGCTCGATTTCTTTTCTTTCAAAAGTCCATAACGCTGACTCCACCTTCAATAAGGCCCTGCAGGTGGAGGCTGTCTGGGC
>JACYMC010000192.1 GCA_015272195.1 Candidatus Sericytochromatia bacterium | reverse complement strand
GAGCAGCACGGGGGAACTTTGGGGGCATGCAAACGGAAGTGGATTCAGCGCCTAAAACAAGAGCGGACAACCCTTTCAGGCTTATCCAATACTGAAAATGGCTCTACACGCATTCTTCAGCTGTCAAGCTGAAGCTTTGTTTAGATTAAGCCGAGATTTGCGTTTTGGGAAGGGGGCTGAAGGGATACAGCCACAGTTATGATTTTGACCGCCAGGCCTGGCGGCAGGCGCTGGCCCGCCAAAAAAGCAGGGCTTCAAACAAGGATTAAGCTTGCTGGCTGGGCATTCACGCTGCATTGCGCTAGACTAATGAATACATTTGTATTTCATCGAGGAGCTTTGTATGAGCCTGTTGCCCCATCTCACCCGCTATACCCATTCTGCTGAGCAGCCTGTCACCGGCAGTGCCATCTGGTTGCACGGCCTGGGGGCCAGTGGCCATGATTTTGAGCCCCTGGTGCCGGAGCTGGGTATCAAAGCCAATGTGCGCTTTATCTTTCCGCATGCCCCGAATCAGCCGGTAACCATCAACATGGGCATGGTGATGCCCTCCTGGTACGATATCTACTCCCTGGGCGAGATCCGCGAGGTCAACCAGGCCCAGGTGGCCGATTCGGTGCAGGCGATAAGGGCCCTGATCGAGCACGAGCATGCCCAGGGTGTGCCCTATGAGAATATTGTGCTGGCGGGATTCAGTCAGGGTGGGGCCATTGCCCTGCAGACGGCCCTGCACTTTGAGCATCAGCTGGCCGGGGTGATGGCCCTGTCGACCTACATCTTTGATCCCGACCGTGTGCCGGCAGCGCTTGACAGTGCCAACCGCGAGACGTCTTTTCTGGTGCAGCACGGTACCGAAGATCCGGTGGTGCCTTTCAGTCTGGGCAAGCGCTCCCAGATTGCTCTCAAGCGGGCCGGCTATAAAGTCGAGTGGCAGTCTTTTGCGATGCAACATGAGGTCTGCTTTGCCCAGCTGCGCGAAATTGCCGTCTGGATGCAGGCCCGCTGGCAGGCATGAGTTTTGCTCTGGCCGCCTTGATTTCCCTGCCCAGCCGGGTGGCGACCGATCTGGACGGCCTGCCGGGAATTCAGCTCACCACGCCCCTGGCCACCCCAGACAGCGACAGTCTGTTTTTCAGGGGGGCAGGTCCGCGATCTGCTCAGCTTCAGAGACTGCCTGCTCTACCTCAACAGCGTGGTACAGGCCCGCTTTTACCGCCCCGATCTCTGGCGCTATCTCGATCCAGTGATTACAGCAGAGCCGGAGCAGGTGCGCATGGAGTGCTTTTCGTCCTGCTGCAGCGTCTATGGCCGGGTGGATTTTGCTGCAGCGGCATTTGATGGCTACGCCTTGCTGCAGCGGGGCACCACGAACGTCAATCTGAACCCGGCCTTTATTCAGGGGTTGCAGCAACTGTCTCCGGGCCAGCGGTCCGTGCAGCTCAGCACCGCTGATCAGCGCCTCAAAGAAGACAAGGTCAAGCTGCCTACGCGCTGGCTCAAAGCCTTTTTGCCGGCCGAGGCCCTCTGGCGTGAGGCCAGCTGCTGGCAAAACCTTCACGCTCTGCAGGCCCGTCAGCTGCTGACGCGCCTCAGCGGCAAAGACGACGGGCTGCGCTATCTGACCCCCACCCCCCAGGGTCTGCAAGTGCTGAATACCCATTCACACCGTGCCGAGGGTCTGGCTGTGGCGGGTCTGCAACGCCTGAAGCTGCTCAAGCCCCTGCTGCCCCATCTTCAGTCGCTGGCCATTTATACCCTGCCAGCTCAGGGCACGGTCTGGGTTGCCCAGCTGCCACAGGCCAGGGTGACGCTGGCTTTGTCGGCCTCGGTCAAACACGGCTTTTCGGGCGAAGGCGAGGCGCTGCGCAGTCTGTCGGCGCAGCCGGATGCCGAAGCGCTGGCGTTTGTGCGCCAGATTGTGCCGGGGCTGGTGCGCTTTACGCTGGCTGAGCTGGCCCACTATCTGGAGACTTCACCTGAAACGGTCTTGCCCCTGCTGGACACTCTGGCCATGGACGGCCTGCTGGGTTATGACGTGACCGAACAGGCCTGGTTTTACCGGGTGTTGCCCTTTGCGGCCCAGGTGCCCTTGCGCCTGCAAAACGCCCGCGCGCTGCTGGCACAGCATCCGGTGGCGCTGGAGCAGCTGCAGCTTTCAGATAATGGGTTGCAGGCCAGCGGCTGGGTGCAGGGCACGCAGGCCCGTTATTACGGCCAGCTTGAAATACGGGCAGGCCAGCTGCACAGCGGCAGCTGTACCTGTCAGTGGTACCGTCAGCACCAGCTGCAGCGGGGGCCCTGCAAACACCTGCTGGCCCTGCGCTTTGCCGCTGAAGCGGCTGCCGCATCTGAGCCCTCTGAATCACAGTGTCTAGAGTAAACCCCATGCATAGTTTTTGGCCTGAATTGCTTGAAGATCTTTTTACCACCCGCTCAGAAGCGCTGCGTGAACGCCTGCAGGGCTGGTCTGCCGCTGAGCGGGAGGCCCTCTTTAAAGCCCATAAAAAAGAGCTGCAGGCCCTGCGCCAGACCTGTTTTTATCGTGCGCCGCGTCCGGGTGAGGCAATGGAGAATCCCCTCAATCCCCGCTATCCGAGCACGGCCAGGCTGTACGCTGACTTGCAGTCCCATCTGGAGGATTTGGCCAGCTGGCTGAAAACCGAACGCATCAGCGTCTGGGTGGCCAGGGGTTCTTATGCCCTGTTACTGAATCTGGATACTTGCTGGGCCCTGCTCTGTGATGAGCGCAGTGCTACCCTGCTGCTTAAAAATCTGAATGACGCACCCCATGCTGACCACGAAAAGATCTGGGATGACCGGGGCCGGCGGATGACGCGCAAAGCCGATGCGCCGGAAGCCTGGCTTTTCAGCCTGACCCGGGCTTTGCTCTGGCGTCAGCGCGCCTGGGCCGACGGGCTGCTGGATCAACTCTTTGCACAATGGAACCAGCACAGTGACGGGGAATTTTATCAGGCGGTCTGTGAAGTGCTGCGACAGCGTCATAACGCCGCCGCAATCGACTGGGAGCAATACCTGGGCAAAGCCCTGAATCTGGAGATCTGGCTTTACAGTGAGCATCTGGACGCACTGCCGGAAGCACACTTTGAGGCCCTGCTGCGCTGGGTACCGCCTGAAACACTGGAGCTGCGGCACCTGGAAGCACTGGATTATGAGCAGGTCCGCGCAAAGGCCCAGGCCATGGCCCAGGAGCCTGCTGCGCGGGCCCGGCTGCTGGCACTGATCATAGAGCGTCTGCAGACCCATACCCGTCCGGCGCGCAATGTGCCCTGGATCAAATTGTGGCAATCCCTCACGCCCCAGCCGGAGGAGCTGCTGGTGCATCAGACAACGCTGCTCAGTCTGGCCCATGCGCCCCAGTCCAACGCTCTGCAGCTGGGTCTGCAGGTGCTCAAAGCCTGGCTTAAAGCCCGTCAGCCGCTGGCGCAGCCCGAGGCCTGGCGCAGCATGCTTTTGCATCATCTGCAGCACCCGGTACAGAAGGTGGCCAAAGAAAGCCTGGCTCTGCTTAGACTATGGCTTAAACAATACCCCGCACATGAAACCGTGATTGTCGAGGGCCTGAGCCAGCAGCTGCTGACGCCGCATAAGGCGGTGCGTGAGCAACTGTATCAATGGCTGCAGAAACAGACCCTTTCAGAGACGGCCCAGGCCCATCTGGCGCTGTTGGCAACGGATCCGGCGCTGCCGCCGCTGGAGCGCGAAAAGCTGCTGCAGGCCTTTCCCCACTTGCAGGCAGCGGCAGAGGTTCTGGCGCTGCAGCTTGATCTGCCTGTGCAGGCTGAGGTTACTGTCCCACCCCCGCAAGCTTTTAAAGGCCTGACGCCCTGGCAGCAGCCCTGGGCTGAAGCCTTGCAGGCGACGCTGTTGCGCGGGGCTGATCTTCAGACCCAGCAGCCTGAACGGGCGCATTTTTGTCTGCTTGAACCCCTGCCGGTACCTGAGGATACTGAAGACTTGCTGGAATGCTTTTTAAGCCAGGCCAGTGGGCCGGTATCTCCGGTACAGCTGGAAGGCCTGATGCAGGCCGTGCTGAAACTGCCGGTGCCAGAGGATCGCGAGCGGACGCGGCAGTACCTCGATCCGCTGCTGAAACTTTTGCCCCGCATTGACAATCCCAAAGCCCACGCCCAGTGGAGCAATCCCTGGCGCAACGCCCTGGTGGCCCTGCTTGCCTGGGGCTGGCTTGAAGCGGGGCAGCTCTACCCCTTCAACCTGAAAGCCTCGCAGGAAGTGCTGCTGTCACCCAATTTTAATCCTCAGGCTGAACAGGTATTGGCCACCCTGCAGGCCCTGCGTGCCGGGGCCCCGGCACGCCTCAGTCAGCCCGATAGCCTCAGCGGCTGGATTGCCACTGAGAGCCTGCTGCAGCGCCTGAAAACTCTGCCATCAGACGGTCTGACGATGGACGAACTGGAGCAGGCCCTTTATGCCCTGGCCCCCTTCCCGGCCGCAGACTGGCCGGCGCTGGCATCTCTGCTCCAGGCTTTGCCGACCGTTTTTCAGCGGGCCCTGTGCCTGGCCTGTGCACCGGAAGCCCAGGCTGAAGCGGCGGCGGCTGACTGGCTGAAGACCTTTGCCAAACAGCCACCGACCGAGGTCTTTTTATCGGCTGGCTGGGATCGTCCCCGCTTTGAAAGCCAGCCGGTGGATCAGGATTTTCAGCTTTTTGTGGCCGCCCTTGCTGCCCGCCAGAACCGGCCAGATTACCGCGTCTGGGCTGTGCTGCAGCCTTTGCCGCTGCAGCAGCTGCGCTGTGATCTGGGCATTGACTATGTCCAGATGGATGCCCTGCTGGCCCCCCCTGGCTCAATGGGATGCCCTGCAGGATGAAACGGCTGCTGAAGAACTGAGTAACGATGCGCTGGTGGAGCTGCTGAACGCTTTTCAGACCCAGTCTGAAGAACGGCTGGCCCAGAGGCCCACAGAGCAACAGCGCAAGCTGCTGCCCTTGCGCGAGATGCCGGAAGGCTTTCAGGAACTGGTGCAGCAGGCGCTGGTGGAACCCCGGCCCTTGCGCGAGCCGCTTTCGCCGCGCCTGATGGCCGCCAATCCGGCGGCGTTTCAGCTGGAGCTGCGGCATTACCGCAATCTCTACCCCTATCTGCTCAATCTGCAGAACACGCCCCAGTGGCTGCCTCTGCCGGCGATGCCCCGGCACTGGTCTGAACTCACTCCCTGGCTCTGGCCCCATCCGGGCCAGGCACAGCGCCTGTTCAGGGCCGCGCTAATCAATGTGGGTGAAGCCTGGGGCCAGTTTGGCGGCCTGACCTGGCAGGCCTACAACCAGATCATGACTGCCTATTACCGGCAAAAGACCGAGGATCCCGGTACGCCGGAGCCTACGGTCAGCTGGCAGGAAATCGCTCCCCGACTCGACAAAAACGATCTCAGCCTGGCACTGCTGGCCCTGGGGCAGCTGCCCTGGATTCCGTTGGCAGCGGATCTGCACCTGCTGATTCAGCCTCTGACCAGTAAGCATGCCGAGCAG
This sequence comes from Candidatus Sericytochromatia bacterium, assembly GCA_015272195.1. Classification (GTDB taxonomy): domain Bacteria; phylum Cyanobacteriota; class Sericytochromatia; order UBA7694; family UBA7694; genus JACYMC01. Next base: position 1,255 of record JACYMC010000192.1, on the reverse strand, counting down.
CGCGAAGTCGTCCTGGGCGTTCTGCAGGCCGGGCTGGCCGATGGGCGTCTGCTGCCCCAACAGGTGGCCAAGATGCTGGCCAATCTGCTGAGCGTGACCCGTAAAGGCTTTCGCTATCTGCAGCTGGCGCTGCAGGACGTGCAGAACCAGGACGTCTTTGGTGAATACCTCGTTTTGCAGACCCTGGAGCTGTATTTTGCCCGTCTGGGTTCGGAACAAATCAGGGCGGCCAGTGTGCTATCGGCCCTGCTGGACCAGGCTTACCAGTTGTGCCAGACCCTGCAGCGCGGCCTTGAGAGCCCGGTCGCCCGTATGACCCTGCAGCGTCTGGCCGAAAGCAAAAAGAAGAGCGTCAGCCGTGACAAGGCCCGTTTACTGCTGGCACTGCCCACTTCTGACGGTGAAACCCTGGCGCGTCGGCTGGTTCAGTCGTTGCTGCAGCGCCTGGCTGAGCAGGCTTAGGATGCAGCATCCAGGTTTTCCCAGCGCAGTCCCTGTCCCTGCCACTCCTGCAGCTGGCCTTGCAAGGCAGGTAGCAGGCGTGTGGGGACGTAGACCCGGGCGCTAACTGCCTCGCTGTAGTCTTTTTCGGCTGTCAGCTGGTGCTGCTGCAGCCAGTGGCTTAGGCTGCCATCGAGGGGGTAAGGGTAGTGCAGCTGCAGCCAGCTCATGGGTTCACGGGTCACCTTTTCGGCGCTGGTCAGCAGGGCCTGGGCGGCCTGGGTATAGGCTTTGACCAGACCGCCCTTGCCCAGTTTGGTGCCGCCAAAATAGCGGGTGACCACAATGATGGTATTGCTGAGCTGATGGCTGAGCACGGTCAGAATGGGCCGTCCCGCGGTGCCATTGGGTTCGCCGTCATCGGAGAAACGTTCACTCAGGGGTGGGTCCAGCAGCTGAAACGCATAGCAGTGATGATTGGCGTCCGGGTGCTGCTGGCGTATTTCAGCCAGAAAGGATTCTGCTGCTTTGGGGCTGTCAATGGCAGTGCCACTGGCAATAAAACGGCTGTGGAGGATTTCAATTTCGGCTGTTGCAGGTTGGGCCAGTGTTTGATAGACACTCACGGTATGAACGCCGAGCGCAGCGGGCTGTATCGAAGATTGGCCTGAGGCCGGGCAGAGATAAAAGAACGCATGTTAGAATTACTTTAACATAGATGCCCCGTATCCCTTCAGCCCCCTTCCCAAAACGCAAATCTCGGCTTAATCTAAAGACATGACAGAATCAGAACGCATTGCTTATCTGGAAGAAA
>JACYMC010000121.1 GCA_015272195.1 Candidatus Sericytochromatia bacterium | reverse complement strand
CTTCGCTGAGCTGGGTTTCGAGCTCGGCCACGGCACTTTCGTGAGCGGCTTTGGCTTCGCTGAGCTGGGTTTCGAGCTCGGCCACGGCACTTTCGTGAGCGGCTTTGGCCTCACGCAGCTGGTTTTCGCGTTCAGCCACCGCGCTTTCATGGGCCGCTTTGGCTTCGCTCAACTGGGCCTCAAGCTCGCTGACGGCGCTTTCGTGAGCGGCTTTGGCCTCGCTGAGCGCGTTCTCCAGCGCGCTCAGGCTTTCACTCTGGCTTTCGTTCTGCTGCAGGGCGGCCTGCAGTTCATGGCGGGTCTGCGCCAGCTCTTCAGACTGGTTGGTGAGCTGCTGGCGCAGGGTATCGGCCAGGTCGGTCAGCTCACTGGCTTCGGCATCCAGCTCGGCATAGGCTTCCTGCAGGGCGCTGAAGGCGGTTTTGACTTCTTCGGCCTGCTGCATGGCCTGTTCGCGCTGCTGGGTCAGGGTCTGGCCCAACTGTGCAATCTCAGCCTGCTGGGCGGCACTGCTTTCATTCAGCGCCGCATGCTCAGCCTGCAGCTCAGCGTGTTCGCTGCTGAGGGTGCTGTGTTCCGCCTGCAGCTGCTCATGATCGCTGCGCAGGGTGGCCAGCGCGGCCTGGTGATCGGCCTGGCGCTGCAGCCAGTCGCTTTTCATGCCTTCGAGTTCGCTGTAAAAGGTCTGCACAACCTCACCCAGTTCGGCAAAGCTGCCCTGCAGGCCCGACAGTTCCTGCTGCAGGGTTTCGACCTGACCACTCTGGGCGGCTTTTTCCTGCTTCAGGGCACCCAGCTGGGCTTTTTGTTCCTGATACTGGGCATAGGCTTCCTGCAGTTTGGCCTGCTGTTCGGCAAAACGGGCGGAGACTTCGGCCAGCTGGCCTTTGGCGCTGTCGTTTTCTTCGAGCACCTGGCCAAAGCCCTGCTGCAGCACCGACAGTTCAGCATAGAGCTTGCCAAAATCCTGTTGCAGGGTTGTGTATTCGTCGCCCAGGCTGCCAAACGCCTGCTGCAACGAGACCACATGTTCAAAATAATGGGACCACTGGTGCCAGAAGGAGTAGAGCTGGGAGTAAAGGTATTCAACTTCAGACGCGAGGGAGCGGTTCTGGGCCTTTAAATCGGCAAACTCGGTTTCCAGCAGGGATTGCTTCTGATCCAGATAGTGCTGGGTGCTGTGCCACTGTTCCAGCAGGGTCTGCCGTTTCTCTTTCAGCTCCAGACACATATTCCAGAGGGTGCGAATCTTTGTGTTCTCCATGCCGCGTCTCCAACTCTTTTTTTATCATCAACTCACAGGAAGCGATGCTGCGAATAATAATGGCGGTACTGGATCCGGGTGTTGTGATCCAGAATCATCACTTCCTGATTAATGCCCCGTTTCACCAGATGTGAGAAATCCATCATAAACGAACTATCGGCCAATGGGTAGGCCTGTTTGATATCGGCATCGCTTAAACGGGCATAATGCCAGACCATCTCGCCCTTGCTGCCAATCTCCACCATTTTATCAGAACAGAGCCAGGTGTTCCCGTTGGCCAGCCGGTAGGCAAAGTTCAGCGCCGGCAGCGGGGGCTGCTTTTTGTCGGGGTAAATCCAGTGCAGTTTGCCCTTTGACGAAATTTCGAGCACCCGGCCGTTGCCCTGATCGGCAACCAGGTAACGGTCCTCGTCCAGGGCAAAGACCGAGACCGGCATAAAGCGCTCGGGTTGAATCAGCTGGTGCTGAAAGCGCAGGTTAAAGGCCAGCTTGCCGTTAAAGCGCCAGACCACCTTGCCGCCCCCATCGACGGCAAAAACCTGCCGCTGGCCCGTATCGGCAATCAGCACCTGCTCACCGTGGCTGTGCACAAAGGCCGGGTGGGCCAGGCCCCGCGCCTGGGGTGAAAGCTCCGGGTAAGCAAAGACCCAGGTCTGTTCGCGTTTGAGGTTGACGCGCAGCACGCGCTGGGCGCCCGTATCGGCAATCAGAATCTCGCCCTTGGGCGTAAACTGGGCCAGGCGGGGTTTGCGAAGGGTTTCGCCCGGCCGCTTGCCGTAGGTCCAGACCGTGTCGCCCTTGAGATCCTGAATCAGCACCCGGTTGCCGCGCTCGTCGGCCACCAGCAGGTGCTGGCCCCAGAGCATGGGGGCGCGGTACTCACCGCTGAGCTGGCGCAGTTCTTTGGACGCCGGCGGCGCGGCGGCCGCCGCTTTGGCTTTGGCCGCAGCGATTTTGGCCTTGCGGCGCTTTTCGCGGGCTTCCTGTTCCCAGGCTGCCAGCATCTGGCGCTCGTGATCATAGCGCTGACGCTTGTGATCGTCGATTAAAATATCGTAGGCCATGTTCAGCTGTTTGGCCAGGGCCAGATCCCCGCCGCGGTCCGGGTGGTTTTTTTGCATCAGGGCGTGGTACGCCTTTTTGATGACCTCCGGACTCGCTTTGGGGTGCACCTGAAGCAGGGCATAGAGATCTGCTTCGGGGGTCATACAGCCTATAGGCGGGCGTTTTCGATGATCATGGCGATGCCCTGACCGCCACCAATGCAGAGCGAGGCCGCGCCGTAGCGCTTTTGCTGGTGAATCAGCTCATGCATCAGGGTCAGCAGCACGCGCGCGCCGGAGGCGCCCAGGGGGTGGCCCAGGGCAATGGCGCCACCGTTGACATTGACCTTGTCGCGATCCAGCCCGAGGGCCTTTTCGACCGCCAGATACTGGGCCGCAAAGGCCTCGTTGACTTCAATCAGATCCAGATCGGCCAGCTTTAAACTGGCGCGTTCCAGGGCCTGCTGAATGGCCGGGGCCGGGCCAATCCCCATTTTTTCGGGCGGCACGCCGACCGTTGACCAGGACTTGATACGGGCCAGGGGCTCCACACCCAGCTCCTGGGCTTTGGCCGCGGTGGTCACCACCAGCGCCCCGGCCCCGTCGTTGATGCCGCTGGCGTTGGCGGCGGTGACCGTGCCGTTCTTTTTAAAGGCCGGTTTAAGAGCAGCCAGCTTCTCGAGGCTGGTTTCACGCGGGTGCTCGTCATGCTGCACCACGGTCTGCTTTTTGTCGTTGAGTGCTACCGGCAGAATTTCCTGGGCCAGGCGACCGGACTGAATGGCTGCTGCCGCCAGCTGCTGGCTGCGCAGGGCAAAGACATCCTGTTCTTCGCGACTGACGATGTACTCCTCGGCCAGGTTTTCGGCGGTTTCGGCCATCGAGATATTGGCGCAGGAATCGGTCAGGGCGGCAGTCATCATATCGACCACCGGGTTATTGCCCATGCGGTAACCCCAGCGGGCGTTGGGCAGCACATAAGGAATCTGGCTCATGTTTTCAGATCCACCAGCCACCACCATCGTGGACTCACCGAGCAAAAGCTGCTGGGCGGCGTTGACCACGGCCTGCAGGCCCGAGCCGCAGAGGCGGTTGACGGTCAAAGCGGCGGTTTCAATCGGAATACCGCTCTTGATGCTAATGTGGCGGGCCAGATAAATCGCACCGGGATCCGACTGCACCACGTTGCCAAAGATCACGTGGTCCACATGTTCAGGGGCGACACCTGCCCGTTTTAAGGCCTCACGGGTCACCAGGGTGCCCAGCTCAACCGCGGTCAGATCTTTGAGCCCCCCGCCAAATTTGCCAAAGGGGGTGCGTACCCCGCTCAGAATTACAAGTTCCATTGTTTTAAAAACCTCGTTTCAGCATTCTGAGCACATTATACCGCGAATCCGGGCCTTTGGCCGTTTGCCTTGTGTACCCTGAGTATTCCGGATTCAAAGACTTAATACCCGGTATGCTAAAATAAACGACAGTACGCCTTTCCCAATGACCTGACCTGCCGATGTTATACCAAAACCCATGCCAACCTTACTGATGCGCTTTGTTCTTTTGAAGGCCCGATGCCAGTCTGTCTGGCGCTGCATGCCCATGGCTGCTGGCTTGCTCTTATACACTGCTCCTGTGGCAGCTGAAACCCTGCGCGTGGGGGTTTATCCCAACCCGCCCAAAATCTTTCAGAATGCTGCCGGATCAGCTGACGGCTTTTTTCCGCAGGTGCTGAACGCCGTGGCGGCGGCCGAGGGCTGGCAGCTGCAATACCAGTCCTGCGACTGGCAGCAGTGCTTGGAACAGATTGAAAAAGGCCGGTTGGACCTGCTGCCCGATGTGGCCTGGTCGCCTGAGCGGGCGGCCCGCTACCGCTTTAACAGCGAGCCTGTGCTTCTGGGCTGGTCCGAAGTCTATACCCGACCGGGCCTGAGTTTGCAGCGCATCACCGAATTGCAGGGCCTGCGGGTGGCCGTGCTGGCCGGGTCTCAGCAATGGCAGGATTTGGCGCAGCTCAACCAGCAATACCACCTGCAGATGGAGCGCCTGCCCGTGGCACAGCTCAGCGCTGCTTTTGAGGCTCTCGAGCAACAGCAGGCCGATGCAGCGGTGGTCAATCAGTGGTTTGGCCAGGCGCAGCATCCGTATTTTGCCGTTAACAGCACCCCCCTTGCAGCTCTTTCCGGCCCGGCTGCAGCTGATTGCCTCACCAAAGCTGCCCCAGATTCTGCTGGACCGTTTTGATCAGCGCCTGCGCACACTCAAGCAGGAGCCTGACAGCACTTACCAGCAGGCCCTCAAAAGTCTGTGGCAAGACCCACTGTCTGAGGCAGTACCACGCCAGAGCCGCTGGCAGGCGGTCTGGTATGGTCTGCGGGCCCATCTGGGTTATCCGCTGCTGCTGGGCTTACTGCTGAGCGGTTCTGGCATCCTGTTGCTGGTGATGCTCTGGATCTATTTACTGCGCCGCCAGATCGAGCGCCGCACGGCCGAGCTGAAAGCCAGCCAGGCTGAGATTGCCGCTCACGAAGCCCGGTTGCGCCAGATTATTGAGTATGCCCCCGTGGCCATGGCCACGGCTGACAATAAGGGCCAGATTCTGCAGCTGAACCGTGCTTTTACCGAGCTGCTTGGCTATACCTCAGCTGATCTGCAGCATATGGATGACTGGTGGCCGCTGGCTTACCCCGATCCTCTGTACCGTCAGCAGCAACAGGCAGACTGGCCCGCCGAACTGACAAAGTCCTACAATAGCTATGAAGATCTGATCCACGCCAAAGACGGCACGCCAAAAAATTTGCTGGTGCGCTTCCAGACCCTTGGCAGCCAGCGGGTTTTTGCCTTTGTGGATCAGAGCGCACAAAAATTGCGGGAATCTGAATTGGTCAGCAGCTTACAGACCAGCGAACGTATCTTAAACGCCACCCAGGAGCCGGCCCGCCTCGGCGGCTGGGAGCTGGATCTGCAGGCGGGTACGGTATGGTGGACCGATGGCCTTTACTACCTGCATGGCCTGCCGGCGGACCGCAGTTCCCTGGCCGTACAGGAGCATGTCGGTGCCAGCCTGCAGTGTTATCAGCCCGAGAGCGCCCGGGCCGAGCTGCAGCAGCTGTTTGAGCGCTGCCAGCAATATGGCGAGCCCTACGATCGGGAGTATCGCTTTCAGCCCTTTCAGGGACCCGAAATCTGGGTGCGGGCCTTTGCCCAGCCTGTACTCGAAAACGGTCAGGTGATCCGGATTCTGGGGGTGGTCAAAGACATCAGCGCGCAAAAAGCCAACGAAGCCGCCCTGGAGCAGGCCCGCAGCCAGGCCGAGCAGGCCGCCCAAACCAAAGCCCTCTTTCTGGCCAATATGTCTCATGAGATCCGCACGCCGATGAACGCGATTCTGGGCTTCAGTCAGCTGCTGCAACAGCAGATCAGCGATCCGCGCTGGCGTGAATACCTGACGATTATCAACGACAGCGGTGAACATCTGCTGCAGCTGATCAACGAAATTCTGGATCTGAGCAAAATTGAGGCCGGCAAGCTGGTACTGAACCCGGAGCCGCTGCAGCTGGCTGAGTTGCTCGAAGAAATCCGCTTTTTGCTGGCCCTGGGCTTTGAAACCAAAGGCCTGGACTTCAGCGTCAGTCTGAGCGGAGAAGTGCCGGAGTGGCTTTTATTGGACCGCCAGCGCCTGCGGCAGATTTTGCTGAATCTGCTTAGCAACGCCCTCAAGTTTACCGACAGCGGCAGCGTGCAGCTGCGGGCCTATTGTCAGCCCAGCCCGACACAGGCCGGGCGCTGTGAATTGGTGTTTGAGGTCTGCGACACAGGCCGGGGCATTGCCCCTGAAGATCAGCAGCGTATTTGTAACGCCTTTGAACAGGTCGGTAGCAGCCTCTCACCCTGGCAGATGCAGGCAGGCGGTACCGGTCTGGGGCTGAATATCTCGCAGGCGCTGGTGCAGCTGATGGCGGGCCAGCTGAGCCTGCGCAGCACGCCTGGTGCAGGCAGCTGCTTCTGTGTGACCCTGCCTGAGGTGGCCGTGGGCCGTGCGCCGGTGCCAGCCAGCCAGGATACTGCCCTGAGCCTGCAGGATTTTGCACCGGCCCGCCTGTTGCTGGCTGACGATCAGCCCAATAACCTGCTGTTGTTACAGAGCCTGCTCAGCGGCGGGCCGTTTCAGCTGTTTTCGGCCCGCAACGGTCTGGAGGCCTGTCAGCTGGCCCGGCAAAAGCTGCCCGATCTGATCCTGATGGATGTGCGCATGCCGGTGATGGACGGCGTGGAAGCGCTGAAATACCTGCGCGCCGATCTCAGCACCCAAAAAATTCCGCTGATGGCCCTGACGGCTTTTTCACTGCCCAGTGAACAGCAGAGCCTGCTGGCCGAGGGCTTTGATGGCTATCTCAGCAAGCCCTTTAACCCGCATTTCTCACAAACAGATCAGTAGATAAAAACTGGCTCCTTTCTGTAGATTAAAGTTATCACATCTGTAGATTAAAGTTATCATACAGAAATCGCAGAAAAGGAGCCAGCTGTATGAA
>JACYMC010000031.1 GCA_015272195.1 Candidatus Sericytochromatia bacterium | reverse complement strand
CAGATCAGGAACTTAAAATCACGCTGATTCTGTCCGGTTTCTGGGGAGCAGTATAGCGCAGGCACTGGGACAGGGACGGTATCTGGTACAGACTCTGGGTATAAGCCTCGACCAGCGTGGGATCCATGGCCCTGCCCATTTCAGGCCGGGCGCACGCCCAGCATCTGGCGTGCCTCAGCCGGTGAGGCAATGGGGCGTCCGGCGGCCTCGGCCACCTTGGCCAGTTCAGCGATCAGGCGGCCATTGGAGTCGGTTTTGTCGCCATTGGGCAGGTAAAAGGTGTCTTCGAGGCCGGTGCGCAGGTGGCCGCCCTGCTCAGCGCAGGCCCGGTGCAGATCCCAGACTTCGCTGCGGCCAATGGCAATCACCTGCCAGTGGGTCTGTGGCGGCAGTTCGTCTACCAGTAAAGGCAGCCAGCTGGCTTTGGCGGGCATGCCGCTGGCCACGCCCATCACCAGCGAGGCGTGCAGCGGGGCCTGCAGCAACCCGTTGGCCAGAAACATCTTCAGGCTGCGCACAATGCCCGTGTCAAAACATTCACACTCCGGTACGGTACCGCTCTGGCGCATGGCCTCCAGAAAGGCGCTGATTTTGCTGACCGGGTTGTCAAAGAGCATCGGGGGCCAGGCCCAGCTGCCGTCGCGGCGGGTTTTGAGATAGTTGAGCGAGCCGGCGTTCAGAGCGGCCAGCTCCGGGCGTACCCGTTCCAGACAGGCCAGTGGTCCCGAGATATCTGCCCCCACAATGCCGGTGGAGAGGTTGAGCAGAATCTCTGGTACCCTGGCTTTGATAGCCTCACAGCAGGCGGCCACCAGCTCTGGATCCCAGCTGGGCAGGGCCCCTTTGCCCGGTGCTTGCTGCCTGAAGTGGCAGTGCACCACGCTGGCGCCGGTGTTATAGGCTTCAGCGGCCGCGGCGGCCATCTGTTCCGCCGTGACGGGTACGGGATGGGTTTGTGGATCTGTGAGCACGCCGTTGAGGGCACAGGTCAGAATCACCTTGTCAGCCATGGGTTTACCTCTTTGATGCAGGAGCTGCTCTCCATGTTACACTACAGGCATCTGATGCTGAATGTGAGATCTTTATGTCTGAGAACGTCCTGCTTGAAATCCAGCAATCTGCCCGCCATACCCTGAGTCAGGGCCCAGCCATTCTGAGTGCCTGCGATCCCGCTGATCTGCAGCAGGCCCTGCAGCACATCCAGCAGCATTTGGCTGCTGATGCGGCCAGCTTACCGCTGCTGACACAGCTGCAGAGCGATCCCCAAAGCGCGGCTGAATCCCTGGCAAAGCTGGAACAGATCGCCCTGCAGCAGCTGATTGAGGCCATCAGCGCCTGTTTTCCGGGCAAAGATCAGCCCAGCCCGGTTAAAAAGCTCGAACTGCTTGATTTTGATATGCCCGAAGACAGCCCGGCAGACGCTGAGGCAGCCTTTGAGCTGCTGGCGCTTGACGGTGCCGACGCACCTGCTGAAATCGCCACCGATACCGCAGTGACTCCAGCCCTGAAACATTTGCTGAATCTGGCTGCCGCCGTTTACTTTGTGCACCATGTCAGTGAATGAGTCCCAGCCGCTGATTGCTTTGCCTGAGGGTGCCGCGCTGGCAGATTACCAGCGCTATATTCACGAGCTGGAAGCCCTGCACGGCTGGCTGGATAACGATCTGGTGCACAATTGTTTTTTGATGGGTGAAGAAATGGGCGAGCTGTTTAAGGCTGTGCGCCGCCAGCTGCGTTATTACGACGAAAATGCCGCCAGCACGGCACAGGACGATGCTGAATCCGCTGCCCGCAAGGCCCATGTGGCCGAAGAACTGGTGGATGTACTGAATTATCTTCTGGCCATTGCCAACCGGTTGGAGATCGATATGGAAGCAGCTTTTAAAGCCAAAAATGCCCTGAATCAGCAGCGCAGCTGGCAAAAATAAGGTGCGCGATCTGCTGGGCTTTGTGCTGCTGGCCCTGCTGCCCGGCCTGTTCTGGCTGGGCTATTTTTACTGGAAGGCGGCCTATCTGCGCCCTTCGGGCTGGATTCTGGGTACCTTTGGGCTGGGGGCCGTGATGGTCGCGCCCGCCATGGCCGTGGAATACGCTCTGCAGAATCTCTGGATGCATCTGCTGCCCACACCCCAGTGGCTGTTCTGGCTGGCCAATTTTTTTTTTGAATGTGGCGCTGGTGGAGGAGTATCTCAAGTTTTATGTTGTTTTTCGCTTTGTTTACCAGCGCCAGGTCTTTCAGACCCCCCATGAGGGCATGTTTTATGCCAGTGCGGCCGCGCTGGGCTTTGCCACGGCTGAGAACCTGCTCTATATGGGGCGTATGGGTTGGCAGGTAATTTTTTTACGGGCCGGTCTGACCCCACTGGCTCATGTGCTTTTTGCATTGCTCTGGGGCCTGGCTTTGGGGCAGGTGGCTGGCGCAGGCGGACAACAGGCTGGCAGCCGGGTTCTGCTGACAGGCCTGCTGCTGGCTGTGCTGGCGCATGGTCTGTACAATTTTGCCCTGGCTTACAGTCTCGCCGCAGGCATGGTCTGGCTTTTGCTGCTGCTGGGTTTGCTGGTGATGTACAGCCGGCATGGCTTCTACGAGCCGGTCTGAACAGGGAGGGGTTTAGAGCAGCAAGCCCGGGCAGGGTTTGATCTGGTGTCGCAGGCAGTATTCCCGGCGCATCAGTGGCCCCATTTCCAGCAGGCGATTCAGTTGCTCCTGGGTTAAATCCTCCGGGCTGCTCGGGCCAGTTGGGCTGGGAGGCGGGCTGGGTTCAGGTGGCGCATCCGCACGGGGCAGGCGCGGTATCAGACCCTGACGACGAATCTGTTCGCGGCGCTGAATGCGTTCCTGCAGGGGCTGGGGGACGGCCCGCTGCATGGCTCGGGGGGGCTCCGGCGGGCGCTGGCAGGCGCGCGGTGCGCGCTGGCAGGCCAGGCGTTCCTGAGCGTAACGCTGGAAGGCAACATCCGCCTGTGGCGGGGGGTATTTTTGGCGGTTTTCATCAAAGCGCGGGGGGCGCTGGGGGATCGGCGGCGCCACAAAATGCTCGTAAACCACATTGCGGATTTGCTGCACAAACCCAGCCTCTTTGAGGCGCTGCAGTTCATTGGGGCTATAGCCTTTCAGTGGCAAACCGGCGTGTTTGACCGCTTCGACCACGGCGGTACTTTCTAAGTCCAGACGCTCACTCAGACGCTGCAGACCCGGCGCAATGGGGGGATGCAGGGCCTTCATTTTAAACGCGCCTGAAGGGGACTCAAATTCAATCAGGGCGTTATCTTCGGTGATGGGAACATTTTTAAGGCGGTAATGCACCAGCAGGTCGCCATTGTCATTTTCGCTGATATCCAGCACTTCAAAATCCACGTCCTCGCCGTTCACGCGGGCCACCAGTTCTTCAATCTGGCTCATTTCAATGGGCTTATCGGCTTCGTCAGCACTGTCGGCCAGGGCCGGCGGCATCAGCCAGTTCAGTAGCCGTGACTGGTTGCCAGAGGCCAATTGGGTGGACTGAATCACAAAATAACTGGTGCCAGCAGGAATCAGCATTTCACCTTCGACCAGCTCCAGGCGCTGGCCCTTGGTTCCGGGGCGCAGTTCCTGATTGAGGCTGGCGCTTTGATCGCTGGGATTGGGATTGGTGGGCACTGACGCTGTGGGGCTTTGACAGGCGCTCAGTATCAGCAGCAGCGACAGACGCAGGGCGTAAGAACGGGAAGCGATAGAGAGAGTCATGACCGGGCCTCCAGAGCGAGCAGTTTCTTGAATTGAGACGGGGCTTGCTGGCGTAAATGTTCCAGATCTGGATCGTGAGGGGCTTCGCTGCGGCTGCGGTTGCTGGCTTCAGGGATCAGCAGCGCACGCTCCAGCGCGCGCAATCCCCGCTGAATCCAGTCTGGCTGCGGATCGCTGGAGTAGCGCAGACTGTACAGACAGGCTTTGATATAGTGCACCATCCAGTAATTGGGCAGGCAGCTTTCAACCAGATGAATGCGGGTTTCGGCAGCAGCAAAGTCACCGGCTTTGACATAAGCGTGAATCAGAAACAGGGTGCTTTCCAGCAGGTCACTGTAGTTAAGGCGGTATTTCTGCTCTGAATTGATCACCTGTTCAAAAGCGGCGACGACATGCTGGTAGTCAGCTTCTTTACCGGCGGCGGTCTGCAGGTCGGCCTGGTTAAAACAGACGCGGGCATACTCGTCCAGGATATAAATATCGTCCGGGGCCAGCTGCAGGGCTTCCTGCAAGCTGGCGGCGGCCTGCTGCAGCTGCGTGCGGGCGCTGTCAAAGTCAGCATCTTCACGGCTTTCGAGATAGCGATCAACGGCTTCATAACCCTGCATAAAATAAATCACGCCGAGGTTCAGCAGCATGTTGTGGGGCTGCAAAAACAGGCGCTCGGCGGCTTCAGGGTGTTGTTTCAGCGCAGCAATGGCTTCCTGCTGGTAGGTCAGAGCCGTTTCATAGTGGCCTTCGAGCAGCTCCATGGCACCCATCAGCACCTGCAGATGCACCGAATCGTCATAGGTGGCCAGACCGGCCTCAATTTTCTGGCGGGCCTGGCTGTGCTTGCCCTGTTTGATCAGCGAAATCACCAGGGCGTTGTAGAGCTGAAAATTGTCGGGCTGGGCCTCCAGCGCTGACTGAAAGTGCTGAATCATATCATCGCGGCCTGTAAACTGTTCGATATTCAGAGGTGTATAGTCTGCGGCCACCAGCAGCTGATCGAGGGCGGTGGGATTGCCTTCTGGAAAGAGCTGCTCGCCCAGGCTCAGAATCAGATCTTTATCAGGGTGACGCTCGCCCGACTCCAGCCGGGAAATATATGACTCAGATACGCCCACTGCGTCTGCCAGGGTTTTCATGGTGATTTTGCGCTGCTTGCGCAGGGTGCGCAGTTGGCTGCCAAACTCAGATGTGGGACGTTTTATTTTTTTAGCCACAGCTTTAACCTGATTGCTTAAGATACATATAAAATCATCTCTCCTTATTGAAGCGCATGTCTTGACACTGTGTCAAGTCTTTTTGCGCTGATTGACTTGCGGTCGTCGCGTTTTGCGGCGTATGATGGCTTTATGTCTCCTTCTTTGCCTTCTCCAGAAACCACACCACCCCGTTCTCAGCGTTTGCTGGTGGCCTTGATGGGCCTGCTGGCAGGATTATACCTGATCAATCCTGGCGCGGGTGTGCTGGAGATTATTCCCGACAACTTTCCGGTGCTGGGCAATCTGGATGAAGCCACGGCTGCGGCTATTCTGCTGGCAGCTCTGCGCTATTACGGCCTGGATCTGACCGGCTGGTGGCGGCCCAAAAAACGCTGACAGGTACTTTTTTTTTGCTGCCTGTGACGCAAGCTGAAGCGCTCTTTGTCCGATAAGGTTATCAATAGATTAAATCAAGATTAATTTGGTGAAACCTGATGCGCATTGCAGCCCTTCCTGCCGTGGCCTTTCAACTGGCCCCTTCTGCTCTTCGCCGTTCTCCGGCTTCTGTCCCGGCTGTTTTGCAGCCTTTTGGACGCGATACCCTGCAAGTGAACACAAGACTTCCGCTGTCGCCTGCTGTTGCTGCTGCCTCCGGGCCTGAGCCTGCCTATGCGGTCGAGATGGCCAAAATCAGTCATGTGGGCCCCCGGCTGGAAGCCCTGCCAGACTTCAGCGTGACCCCCCTGCGGATTGGTCTGGCGCTGCACCAGACTTCTGCACGCTTCAGTGTACAAAACGCCACCCTGCGCGTGAGCGGCCCGGCCGGTGAGCAGACCGTGGCCAGCGGCCTGAGCGGTGAATTGGAAGCCCGCGCCCTGCCCCAGGGCTTTGCGCTTTATCATCAGGGGCAACTGCTGGGCCGTTTTGCAGGCCAGCTGGATGTCGACAATGGTGCAAATACCCTTGTGGTCAATGGTCAGCTTTACCGGGGCAACCTGCGTCTGCTGCCTGCTCCTGATCAGCCCGATAAACTGCATGTGCTCAATACGGTGATGCTGGAAGACTATCTTCGCAGCGTGGCGCCCTCCGAAAGCCCCGCTTCCTGGCCGCTTGAAAGCCTCAAGGCCCAGGCCCTGGCGGCCCGCACCTATGCCGTGGCCAACTGGGGCAAACACCAGGCTAATGGCTTTGATATGCGCAACGATACGGCTGATCAGATGTACAAGGGCGTGGCCAGCGAGCACCCCGGCACCAATGTGGCCGTCGAAGCCACACGGGGGCAGATCATTCAGCACGGAGGTCGCCCCATTACGGCCCTCTTTTTCTCCAGTTCGGGTGGTTATACAGATTCTTCGGCTGAAGTCTGGGGCACAGCCCTGGCCTATATTCAGCCTCGCCCTGACTTTGACCAGGCCTCTCCGCGCTACCGCTGGCAGCTGCAGCGCTCTCAGGCGGATCTGCAGGCCGCTGTGCGCAAACTGGAGCTGAACCTGGGTGTGATTCAGGATATTATCCCGCTGAGTCGCACGCCCCAGGGCCGGGTCAAAGAGTTGCGTATTGTGGGCAGTCAGGGCAATGCCGATGTCAACGCCAACCGCTTTCGCTTTGCTGCCGGGCTCTACAGTACCCGCTGGGACGTCGGCGCCAGCGGCAGCGGCAACCAGCGCCGCTTTACCTTTGACGGCGGGGGCTGGGGTCACGGTCTGGGCATGTCCCAGTGGGGCGCACGCCAGATGGCGGCCGATGGCCGCAGCGCGGCTGAGATCATTCACCACTACTACACCGATGTGCAGATCACGGAGCTGAGTGACGCTTCAGCGCCCTGAGGTGACTGGGTTTAAAGTTCTGACCGAGTCTGTCAAGTGGGCTTAAGCTCTGGCCAGTGCTTCAGAATGAAAAGTCCTGAGACAGCCTATCATCTGAGCCAGCCAGCCT
>JACYMC010000172.1 GCA_015272195.1 Candidatus Sericytochromatia bacterium | reverse complement strand
TTTTACCCCTGCTGATCCCTGGATTGCGTACCGAACACTTGAGCCGAAACGTTGTGTCCACAAGGATTTTTAAGTGTAAATCTTCATGAGGCAATGTATCTATGAGACGCATGGCAAGCCATTTGAGCCAGAGCTGAGGGCGTAAATATTTAGCACGTAAAAACCGCAAAAGCCTTTTATACTCAATGTTTGAAGCATGTTTATGGAGTGTTTTAAGGTTGGCGGTTTCAAAACAAATGATGTGCAAAAAAACCAGCCAGGACAGCGTGAGCAAATGCTTTGCCCGGAATTGATGACGCAAACCTTCCAGGCTTTTTCTGATTTCAGGGGGTATACAAGAGAATGGGTACATGGTAGCTTGGCTTCAGACCTTTTTGTATGGTTTTTATTTTGTTTGTTGTTATTCAAAATATACACCATTCTAAAAAGGTCTTCTTTCTTTGCTTTCAGCGATCATGTCAGGCAAAAGCTATGAACATTGAGTTTTCATGGGTTTTTGCCTCGTGTGTGGTTGAATAAGGGATTTAAACCCCTTGTGTGATGTTGATTGTAGGCAAAGCAAAAGGTAATATGAAATAATCAAAACTCAGAGTTTCATTTTTGGGATAATAAAACATCAGCGCATGACCTTAAATCTGAACGACCTCGCTATTTTTGTCGAAGTGGCCGAAAAGGGCAGCTTTGTACAGGCGGCCCAGAGCCTGGGTCTGCCCAAAACCACCGTTAGCCGACGCATTGCGGCCCTGGAGGGAGCACTGGGCCGCACTTTGTTTTACCGCACCACCCGTCAGGTCAGGCTGAGTGATGATGGCGCGCAGTATTTACAGCACTGTGCACCCGCGCTGCGCCGCCTGACCGAAGCCCATCATCAGTTTCAGCATCTGGATGAAACACCCCGGGGGCGTTTGCGCCTGGTCAGCTCTTTTGTGATCGGCAATGATCTGTTGCGGCCGCTGCTGAGCGCTTTTCATCAGCGTTACCCCGACATCGAAATGGAAATTCTGCTCGAAAACCGCTACCTGGATCTGATTGAGCATGAAGTCGATCTGGCCCTGCGCGTTGGGCCATCGCCCGACTCCAGCTTTCTGGCGCGCAAAGTGGCGGTTTTCAGATATGTGCTCTGCGCCAGCCCGGCCTATCTGACCCGTGCCGGTGCGCCGATTGTGCCCGAAGATTTGCAGCATCATCGCTGCCTGTTGACCAGTTCCTCACGTCAGGCCGTGAACTGGGCCTTTGAAAATTTACAGGGCGAACAAAAAAACATGGCGCTGCGCAGCCACTTTCGCTGCAATCATTTGGCCTTGTGTCAGGCGCTGGCCTGCGACGGTCTCGGTATTACCCTGCTGCCCGACTTTATGGTCAGTGCCGATCTGGCCCAGGGCCGTCTGCACTCTGTGATGCAGGACTGGACCTGTCAGCCCCGTACCCTTTATGCGGTCTATCCGCCCCAGCGCTATACGCCTTTGCCGGTGCGGCTCTTTCTCGACCATCTCAGCGCCCAGCTGCCGCGTTCCTAAGATGCCTTCCTCCAGAGTGCTCAGACCTCACAAAACGCCTGTTTTCAGAGATACGCTGATTTTACTGCGCCTGCCGTTTTCGCTGTTTTTGCTGCCGGTGTATCTGCTGGCGCTGAACCTGAGTGCGCAGCCTGATGCAAGCACAGCTCTGGCCCTGTTTGTGCTGCTGCACGGGCTGGTTTACCCGGCCAGCAACGGCTATAACAGTCTTGTAGATCGTGATACCACCCCGATTGGGGGATTGGCTGCCCCACCGCCCCCACCGGCCTTGCTGGGGCGGGTGGTCTGGCTGATGGATCTGCTGGCCCTGGGCTGGGCCGGCTGGCTGGGCGGGCAAACCCTGCTGGGCGTTGCCCTGTTTATTGCGGCTTCACGGGCCTACAGCGCCCCCTGGCCCCGGCTCAAGCGTCTGCCCTGGATCAGCTTCTGGCTGGTGGCGCTGGGCCAGGGCAGCATCACCTTCTGGACCGTCTGGGCCAGCCTCAACCCCCAGGCCCCCTGGAGCCTGCTGACCACTTTTGGGGCCCTGGCCGCTGGGGCATTGGTGGGTGCCGCTTACCCCCTGAGCCAGATTTACCAGCATGCCGAAGACGCTGAGCGGGGAGATTTGACCCTCAGCCGCCTGTTGGGCGTGCGTGGCACGCTGCTGTTTTCGGCAGGGGCTTTTGGTCTGGGAGGGGCTTTGCTGCTGGCTCTGTTTGGCTGGCGCGACAGTATCCTGCTGCTGATGTGCAGCCTGCCGGGCCTGCTGGCTTTTGTGCATTTTGCCTGGCAGACATGGCAAGAACCTGAACGCGTCGGTCACGCTGGGGTGATGCGCGTGCAGGTTTTTAATACCCTGGGACTCAATCTTGGCCTGCTGATTCTGGCGGGTAGAGCCTGGCTGGCTTAATTTTCAAAGCCAAACACAAAATCTTTGTCGCGAGCGCCGCCGTGGCAGGAAATACACAGGGGGACCCGTCCTTGCTGCTGAATAGTGCTGCCGCTGCCATCGGTTACGGCATAAAACCAGTCGCCGTTATCGGGATCATAGCCGGCAATTTTTTTCATGAAATACAGCACTGCAATCGGCCCATCGGCTGTATTGTGACCCTGTTTGACAATTTCAGCCCCGTCAGCATAAGGGTAAGTCTGGGTCTCAAAGTTTTGCATCGCCGTTGGGTCCAGATGAGTTCGTACCATTCTGCCGTGAGGGCCGCTGCGCACCAGATCTTCATTCAGAGCCGGAAAGCTCAGATAATTCTGGGCCAGGGTCTGAATTTCGGCTGCTGTCATGCCCGCCACCTCGGCAGTGTTGCCGCCGGCGGGTGTATCGGGAGTACCCGGCGCGGCGGCTGTTTGACAAGATGACAGTATGAAAGCTGTCGAAAGCCGAAGTAGCCCGTTTTTTAATTGCATGAGATTTCCTTTCAAAGCAGGGTTGTAATAGCCCCTTAATCTGAGCATACCGTAAAGCCTGAGCAGCTTTCTATTGCCGTCTATATTTTTTAGTGTTTATTTTGTCTGGCGGGGCTGGCATATTTATTATCGGGCGGTGATGCGTGTGCAGCAGCTCAACACTTTGGGACT
This sequence comes from Candidatus Sericytochromatia bacterium, assembly GCA_015272195.1. Classification (GTDB taxonomy): domain Bacteria; phylum Cyanobacteriota; class Sericytochromatia; order UBA7694; family UBA7694; genus JACYMC01. The sequence goes on along the minus strand of JACYMC010000172.1, from coordinate 3,784 downwards.
GCATCTGGGGCTGGGTATTTTACTTTTACTCCTAAAATTTTACAGATGGTCATCTGGCTGACAGTCTGACAAGACTGATTTGTTTATGCTAAGCTTATGCTACAAAAAACAAATGAAGAGGTCACCATGAAATCATCTTTCCATAAATCCTTTTTGGCTTTGACGGCTGCATCGCTCTTTTTTGCACAAATGACACCTGCAGCTCGGGCCGCTGAACAGCACGGTATGATGCCCAATACACAGCCCTCACCTCGCTTTCAAACTGCTGAAGCCATGCAGCTTGCCAACGAGGAGATTCTGATTTTTTCCTGTGGTTTGCCGTATAAATCGCTGGGCTCCACGATTAACTCCGATGCTTATTGGTATAGCCTTTACAATTTGGGCAGCCTGGTCATGAACTCAGGCATGGGGGTACATATGGTCAATGCGCCTGTGGGTCGGCAAATGGCCAAAATGCATGCCGATAAATTTCCCCAGCCCCAGGACTTTATGATGCATAAAATGAAGCAGTTTATGATGCGAACGGGCTTAAAACAGATGCCCAAAAATCCCCATCCGGTGTATTTGCCTTTTGCTGCGGGCAATCCCCAGTTTACCCACAGCCCCAACCCCTTTGATTTTGGCACCATGCGCTGGGACCCGGCACAATTTGACCAAACCCTGACGCCAGGCGCGATTGGTCAAACAGTGACCAAACAAATTTTGTGGTCCGAAGACTTTTTTTCATCCCACCGAGGTTCATTGCTGGGCAAAGACGCTTTTGATGGCTTTCGGGGCGGGGTATTGACGGCGCTGGCGCTTAATAGCCTGATGACCTTTAAGGATGAGCTGGCTTTTGATGGCCAGCGTCTGGGTGCGGTCAATCCAATGACGTATGAGCCTCAGCAGGGTCTGAGATACTTTGCACATGCCGTGAAACCACGCTTAAAGCAGATGATGCCCGGTATGCCTGCGATGCTGAGCGGTTTTGAACTTGTGGATAAAAGCAGTCATCTGTATGACCAGGCTTCGCTGCTCTGGGCCAGCAGTGAGTTTTATTATTACTCGGATCCCACAGTTAAAGACAGTTATGATGCTATCTTTGGCGATGAAAGCAAGGGCGCTCTCTTTCCACAGGATCCCCATATGCTGAGCAAGGGCATTTCGGCTGTGATTCTGAAGAACCTGATGGCCATGCATCAGCATCCCCAGCACAAAGTGATGGTCAGCCGTGCTGAACCCGGTAAAAAAGGGCAGCATGTGGATACAGCGGAGCTGGGTATGTTGGCCGTAGCGCTCGAAAACACGGTGCGGGCCTTTCATAATGAGCCCATGATTAAAAAAATGGCACAGAACTTCTTAAAGCAGCAGGCTGATTTTATTATCAAGCATCTGCAGCAGCCAGACGGCAGTTTTGCCAATGGCTATGATTTACAAGGCAACAAAGCAGCGCTTGATAACGCCAGTTTAGCAGCCCAGGCCAATGCCATCCGTGTTTTGGCGCTGGCTTATAAAACCACCCAGGACAACGCTTATTTGTCGGCTGCAAGCAAAGGCTACCAGGCTTTAAAACAACAGTTCTGGTCTGATTCGACCAAGTTGTTTAAAGCGCAGCGCAATGATCGCCAGCATACCACTTTAACGCCCGGTGTGGTGGCTGCTACCCTGGGGGCTTTGCGTGAGCTGGCGCTGGCTTCAGATCGTCTGCAGGCTGATGCTGTAAAGCACATGACACTCTTCTTTAATCACACCATCAAGCGCGAAGATGGCCAGGGCTTACAATTGGCTGAAATGGGTCAAACGGGTGAAATGATTCCTGAAGATGAAGTGGAAATGGCCAAAATGACTTTGCAGATGAAAAAGATGATGCAAATGCCGCAGGACAAGCGTATGCAGATGATGATGGAAATGCGCGATGCGGATGAAGACGGTGTGCCCAACCCCATGTTTGCTGGCGGTATGCATGGGACAGCACCGGTGGTGCGTCACAGCGTGACCCTTAAATTGCAATAAATATCTAATAACAAGGAGTGGGAGATATGTTTAAAAAATTAGCGCTGATTGCAGCGGTGGGTGGTGGGGTGTATCTCGGCCTCTGGCAGAGTGGCAATCCGGCAGAAGCCGCCGCTGGCAATGCGGGTAAGGGCAAAAAGATTTATGCCCAGAACTGCGCGGCCTGTCACGGTAAAACGGGCAAAGCTGATGGACCAACGGGTAAAGCATTAAAGCCACCCCCACGGGATTTTTCCAAGGGTGATTTTAAGTACAGCAAAAACGATGCTGAACTGCTGGCCTTTATTAAGAAAGGCAAAGGCGCCATGCCCGCCTGGGGCACAAGCCTTTCTGATACGCAGATTCAGGATGTGATTGCCTTTATTCATACACTCAAAAAGAAATAGAGAAAGGAATTGGGCTTGTCTTTTATCAGACAAGCCCATTTTTTATGGCTATTCTAGAGCAGGCTATCCTGCCCCTGAGCCTGATGCCAGGCCTGGGGCTGATGATTATGTCTACCGTTAATTTGTCGGTTCATCTGAGCCAGGAGCTTCACATTTTGTTGCAACAAAGTGCGATGGACCCTTTTGTGGTACGTCAAAAAATTCAGCAACTCAAACGCCTGAATCAGAGCCTGTTCTGCCTTTATGCCAGTGCAGGCAGTTTTTTGCTGGTGGCTTTTAGCAGTCTGTTTAAAAGTGCCAGTGGCTTGATGCAATGGGGGGTTGGCTTTGGGGTTTTGACCTGGTTGATTGCTCTGGTGTTGCTGATTATTTTTGCCTCACGGGCCATTGCCATCAAGCAGTACCAGTTTCAGAGCCGTCTGCAGGATGGGAATACTGAAGCATGAACGCTGTTATGGTTTCGCGGGTTCAGAACCCATCTGGTATCATTGATAGCTAAAAAAAGGCCAGTGCGCTTGATGTGCACACTGGCTGGGTGAGGCAGTCTTTGCCTGGCAAAAGAGAGGAAACAGAACGTCAGTTGAACTCAGGCTTTCAGGGCGGCCAGAATTTCTGCAGGCTCCAGGCGCTGAGCATAGTCTTCCTGAACATGGGCCAGCACAATGTCGCCTGCACGATTGAGTACATAGGTTGCCGGCATGGGCAGCTGGGGGCTTGTGCTGCCGTTGCGCTCGGCCACATTGGCCTGTAAAACCTGCTGATAGAGCTGATCCAGATCAAGGCTCAGCTCAAAGACCAGACCCAGCTGTTTGGCCAGTTGATTATCGCTATCGCTCAGCACCTCAAATTCAAGGCTCTGCTTTTCTTTGAGGCTCAGGCTGTGATCGGGCTGTTCCGGTGAAATGGCGATCAGCTGCGCACCCAGGGCCTGCAGTTCGGGCAGTAACTGCTGGTGCGCCCGCAGTTCAATATTGCAGTAAGGGCACCAGCTGCCACGGTAAAAGCTGATCACTGCCGGGCCATGTTTGAGAATGTCTTGCAGAGACAGCCTTTGGCCCAGCGCATTGGGCAGGCTGAAATCAGGGAAGGCTCCCTCCGTAAGGGCTCGTTTTGCCAGACCACTGGCCTGCAGCTCTTTGAGATCTTTTTGGATGGTGGCGACCACTTCTGGGGGCATCTGGGCCAGACCTTGCTCATTAAAGGCCCTCAGTTCGGCATTGAGTGACATACATGACTCCTGAGAAAATCTGATTCGTGCGGGACACGTCTGCCCCGCTTTTTTAATGTAAAACATAGGGGCTATCTTATTCTGTCAGCCAGCTGACAAAAAGGCTGCTAACCCGCATTTCTCACAAACAGATCAGTAGATAAAAACTGGCTCCTTTCTGTAGATTAAAGTTATCATA
>JACYMC010000104.1 GCA_015272195.1 Candidatus Sericytochromatia bacterium | reverse complement strand
TCCTTTCGAGGGATGCCCCATTTTAGCTTAAATCCAACACGGACAATACTTACAGGCTATTTAGGGCTCTCAAACCCTCTCCCTGACTTGTCAAGTCAAAGCTTTGTTAAAAGCAGGTGTGAAGATTTATGTGGCGTTTTACAATCAGAGGAGGTACCACCAGGCATTAAACAATTTGACCCCAGATCAAGTGTACTTTGCAGAGCCTTCAGACCAGGGAGTTAAAGTTGCATGATTTGCTGTCTTGACACTGGGGAGCACTATAGATTTTGATCATGACAGATACGTCTCTTTCTATTCAGGGGCCCCGCAGCAGCCAGACCTTTGAAGCCAACAGTACCCCCCTGGCCACCAAAACCATGGGGATTAATTTCAGCGAAGGCAACGATTTTTCTGTGCCCATGCAAATTCCCGATGGGCCTGAGATCTACCTCCGGCCCGATCAGATTGACGGCATTAAAATGTGGCTGGCCGGCGCCAGCCGCAATATTCTGAACGAAACCCCGGTAACGGTCAATGCCAATGGGCAAAGCTATCAGATGACCGCCCAGCAGGCCCAGGCAGCCCTGGCTGGCCGCGGTGCTCTGACCGGCGGGAGCTAGCTGTGGCCACACCGGCTGAGCCTGAAATCAGCTGTAACGGCACTGTCTTCACCTACCGGGTTGCCCCCAGAGATCTGGCCGCCGCCAAACGCCAGGTCCTGCGGGTGGCAGGGTCAAACCCGGTGATTTTTCTGGAAGCACAGCTGCCGGATGGCCAGACAGAACTGACCGTCATGGCGGCCAGTCTGACGCCATCCAAACGTGCTGAACTGCAGCATTTGCAGCAGGATGACAACCTTCTGCGTAAAATTGCTGCGGCAGATTTTGAGGGCGTTCAGGTTCGCTTCGGCGAATAAGGGATTAAAAGCCGCGCTGTCTGCCCTTGCAGGGGAATTTATGCTAAAGTGAATGGGAATTCTCAGTGCAAAGGTGGAACCCAAATGAAGTTACATGAGTACCAGGGCAAGGAACTCTTCTCCAAGCATGGTTTAAAAATCCCCAACGGCGTGGCGGCCTTCAGCCCCGAAGACGTGCAGGCTGCCGTCGAGCGTCTGAGCAGCGCCAATCCTGACCTTAAAAAAGTGGTGGTCAAAGCCCAGGTTCATGTGGGTGGCCGCGGCAAAGCCGGCGGGATCAAAGTGGTGGATAAAGAAGCCGCAGTGGATGCCGCTAAAGGCCTGCTGGGCATGGATCTCAAAGGCCTGATCGTCAGCAAGCTGCTGGTCGAAGAAGCCATCAATATTGATAAAGAGTATTATATCGGTCTGATTCTGGACCGCGCCAAGCGCAAAACCGTACTGATGGCTTCTGCCATGGGCGGCGTGGATATTGAGCAGGTGGCTGAAGAGCACCCTGAAGCGATTGTCAAAGTCTGGATTGATCCGGCCGTGGGCCTGACCCAGTTCCAGATCAACCAGGTGATCTTTGGCGCCAATCTGCCCAAAGAAGCCGCCAGCTTTATCAAAGTGCTCTATGAAGTCTACAGCAGCTATGACTGCAACATCGCTGAAATCAACCCCCTGGTCGTGACCAAAGAAGGTCAGGTGATTGCCGCTGACGCCAAAGTGGATCTGGACGACAACGCCCTGTTTAAGCACGCCGAGCTGATGCAGTACCATGACCCGGCTGAAGTCGACGAAAACGAGCTGGCCGCCAAAGAAGCCGGTCTGAGCTACGTTGAGCTCGACGGTGACATTGGCTGCGTGGTCAACGGTGCAGGTCTGGCCATGGCCACCATGGATGCGGTCAAATACGGCGGTGGCAACCCGGCCAACTTCCTGGATATTGGCGGTTCCTCCAACCCCGCCAAAGTTACTGCCGCCATGAAAATCCTGCAGCGCAAAAAGGTCAAAGGCGTGCTCTTTAACATCTTTGGCGGCATTACCCGCTGTGATGATGTGGCCAAAGGGATTGTTTCTGCCGTCGAAGAAATGGGCGGCATTGATATCCCCATTGTGATCCGTCTGACGGGCACCAACGAAGAAGAAGCCCGTCAGCTGCTGACCGAAAAGGGCTATAAGGTCGGCTCCTCCATGGATGAGGCCGTCAAAGAAATTATTGCCCTGACCCACGCTTAATCGCAAAAAACACGCAAGACACTGGGGTTTTGTCCGATAAAAATCTCAGTGTCTTTTAACTTTTATTTAAACAGACCATCATCTAAAAACAATCCTGGAGTCAACATGTCAAGACATCAAGCCTTTGCCCGTTTTACCCTGACCGCTGTATCCCTTGCCCTGCTGAGCGCCTGCGGCCCTCAGATGCAGCCCCAGATGGGCCTTCAGCCCGCACCGGGTGTTCGTCAGCTGAATGCAGTTCCCCAATCCGCCGGTGCGAACGTTCCTGGCCAGATTATCGTAAAATACCGTCAGGGCATGGTGGGTACCAGCGCCCAGATGACCACTGCTTTGAGCCAGATGGGCGCTCAGCGCCTGCGGCCGCTGGGCTCTTCTGCCTCCAGCATGGATCTGGTACAGATAGCTGCCGGTCAGTCCACAGAAGCGGCTGCCCAACAGCTGGCCCAGAACCCCATGATTGAATTTGCTGAGCCTGTTTTCACCATTCCTTTTCCTCAGACACAGACGGAACCTGTGCGCCTGATGAACGATGCAGAGCCAGCGGCTTACCCCAACGATCCCATGTTTGGTCGCCAGTACGCACACGGTATCGCCAATTCTCAGGCAGGCTGGCAGGCTGGCAAAGGCAACCCCCGCATGCTGATCGGCATTGTAGACTCTGGGGTGGACGTCAACCATCCTGATCTCAAAGGCAAAATTGTGGGCGTTTATAACGGTGCAGACAATAACCGGGACGTTGAAGACGTGGTTGGACACGGCACCCACGTAGCGGGCATTGCTGCTGCAGCCACTCACAACGCGATTGGCGTAGCGGGCGTGGCGCCCGAATGCGGCATTCTGGCCGTCAAAGTTTCTTCTGGCACCAGTACTTCACCTTCTACTGCAGGCATTGCCAACGGCATTATCTGGGCGGCAGATAACGGGGCCCGCGTGATCAACCTCAGCCTGGGCTCACGCCGTGAGTCTGCTGCCATCACCGAAGCCGTGCGTTATGCGCTGTCTAAGGATATTGTTGTGGTGGCTGCTTCTGGCAATGATTCTGGTCGCATCATGAGCTACCCGGCAGCGACCCAGGGCGTGATTGCCGTCGGTTCAACAGATAACAGTGACAGTCGCTCCCGTTTCTCCAACTATGGCCCCTGGATTTCGGTCACAGCACCGGGCTCCAGCATTCTCTCCACCATGCCTTTCAACCGCAATATGATGGGTGCAACGGAGTATGGTTCCGCCAGTGGAACCTCAATGGCCAGTCCTTTTGTCGCCGGTCTGGTGGGCCTGATTCGCAGCCAGTACCCCAATATGCCCGCAAACGTGGTTCGTCAGGTGTTGGAAAGCACCGCCGATGATCGCGGCACGCCGGGCTTTGACGAAGAGTTTGGCCATGGCCGTGTCAACGTGGGCAGCGCCATTCGCCGGGCGGCTGAAATGGACAGCGCCCGCTAAACGCGTCCGGTCTTGTTAACAAAAACAGGCGATGCCTCAGCGTATCGCCTGTTTTTATTTGCCTGCATGGTCCGCTTGTGGCATGCTGACAGGGTATGTCGATAGAGTCACAGCTGTCATCCTGGCGTGAGCAAGCCAATCGTTATCTGGGCATTCGGACCCGTGATTGGCCCCTGCTGATGCTGATGCTGGCCCATGTCTTTCTGGCCCTGGCCCTGATGATCTCCCTGCGCTCAGTCAACAGTGGCCTGTTCTTGTCGGCCTTTCCGGCTTCGGTCTACCCCTGGTATTTTCTGGCCGAGTCCGTACTCAGCTTTTTGCTTTCGGTGGCCTATAGCCAGTGGGTCGCCGGCAGGGTCAGCCAGCGGGCCGAAAACCTGGGCCTGATTGGTCTGTTTATGGGCCTGCTGCTGCTGGGTCGCCTGCTTTTATTAACAGAGATGTCCTGGGTCTACTTTGCCCTGCCCGTGGTGTGCGATGCCCTGGTGGCGATTTTATTGCTGCAGAGCTGGGCGCTGTTTGCCGAGTGTGTCGACAGCCGCAAGGCCCGCCGGATCTTTCCCTTTATTGGGCTGGGGGGCACCTGTGGTGGTATTTTTGGCGGCTGGCTGGTGGCCACCCTGGCCAGCCGGCTGGGCACCCCCAATCTGCTCTTACTGGCGGTTGTCCTGCTGGGCGGCATGCTGATAGGGGCTCATACCCTGCTGGGCTTCAGCCAGCGCTTTCAGGCCGATGGCCTGAATACGGCCGAAGATGCCCCGGCCGCTGAAGGCCCCTGGCAGCAGCGTCTGAAACAGGCCCTGCGCTCGGTGACTGCTAACCGACTGCTGCTGCTGGTGCTGCTGATCATGCTCTGCGTGCGGGTCAGCTCCACCATCATGGACTACCAGCTGCAGCTGCAGCTTAAGGCCCATTTTGACCAGAACGACATCACCGCCTATATGGGCACCTATCTGGCCGTGACCAGTTTTGCCACCCTGGTGATTCAACTCCTGGTGGAAAACCGGATTATCAACGCCTATGGCGTGGTCTGGGGCATGGGCAGTACCCCAGTAACCCTGACCCTGGGGCTGTTTGGCTTTTTGGTCTCACCCTCATTGCTCAGCGTCACCTTTGCCAAGTTTCTGGAGCAGATCACCAAAAACTCGCTGTTTAAAACCGCTGTCGAACTGGCCTATCTGCCCTTTGATCCGGCCAGCCGCCGCCGCCTGCGCATGCTGGCCAATGGCCTGCTCAGCCTGACCACCGTGCCCCTGGCCAGTCTGACCATTATGCTGTTCAGCCAGCAACAGCTGATACTGCTGATTCTGGCATTGCTGTTTGCCGGTCTGGGCGTGGTTTTCAGCGTCATGCTGCAAAGCCCCTATACCCGCAAACTGCATGACTCGCTGATGCGGCGCCGGCTGCTGCTGACCCCCCAGACTCCCGACTGGCAGCTGACACCGGCCCAGATAGAAACCTACCTGACCCAGCCCGACCCGGAACTGGTGGCCTTTGTGTTGGATCTGCTGCGGCGTCAGGCCCCCAATCTGCCCTTGCAAAGTCTCAAAGCCCTGCTCTGGCACGAACAGGCCAGTGTGCGTGAAGGTGCGCTGCGCCTGCTGACGCGTCAGGCCATGCCCGAACACGTCCAGCTGCTGGTGGACGTTCTAAGTCACGAGGCCGATGGCCGGGTGCGCCAGGCCTGTCTGGCCGCCCTGCGTCACTGCGGCGATGAAGAACTGAACCCGCTGCTCATGCCCTTTTTGCGTGACAGCCTGCTGCAAGTGCGCACAGAAGCCCTGATCTTTTTGTTTACGCGTGGCGGTATCGAAGGCATTCTGGCCGGGGCAGAAGAGCTCAAACAAATGCTGGCATCCAGCCACGACAAAGAGCTGGCCGCCGCCGCTTATGCCCTGGGTGAAATTGGCCTGCGCTACTTTCGCCAGGACTTTTTGTTCCTGCTGCGGCATCACTCTGTATCGGTGCAGCGTACAGCTCTGAAAGCCGCCCGGCACGGGCTGCCGTCTGAGCTGATTGAGGCCTGCCTGACACTGCTGCAGCAGCGGGAGCTGGCGCGCCATGTCCGCCGGGCGCTGGCACATCAACCGATTGCTGTTTTATTGCCTTTGTGCCGGCAGCATTTTGCCGCCGTCCGCCAGAACCCCAGCCTGCAAATCGAACTGATCCGACTGGTAGGACTGTTTGACCAACCCGAAGCCATACGCTGCCTGCTGGACTGGCTGCAGGAGCCAGATATTCGCATCAAATACCAGGTGCTGCAAAGCCTGCACACCCTGCGCCGGGAACATGACATCCGTCTGCAGGATGAGCGCAGCCGCATTATGGCGCAGATTCACCGCGAGTTTTATTATGGCTACAGCTATTATTATTTGCTGCAGCAACTGCAGGAAGCCGAAAAATCAGCCCCACGACTGGCTTTTTTAAGCAAAGAGCTGCACTATCGCATTGCCTTTGTGCAGGAAATGTTGTTTAAACTGCTGGGGCTGCTCTACCCCAGCACCCAGATGGAACAGGCCTGGCTGAATTACCGCAGCCAGTCGAACCGTTTTCGCTCCCTGAGCCTGGAGGTGCTCAGCTATACCCTGGAGCAACGACTGCTGGAGCCTGTGCTGACCTTTCTGGATGACCTCTCATACACCCAAAAAATCACCCTGGCCACCGAGCGGGGCTGGATTGACGCCAGCATCAGCAACTGGTGGCAAAGCCAGCTGATTCTTGAAGACCCCTGGCTGCTGCGACTCAGCCAGTGGGGCCGCGAAATACCGGGGCACACCCGTGAGGAGCAAAAAATGTTTCACGTTCTGGACCACATGTTTTTACTGAAGCAAACCCCGCTGTTTAAAAGTTTTTCTGCCGAACAGCTCTACCCGGTGGCCACAGCCGCCCGCGAAATGTTTGTGCCGTCCCGCAGCGTTATTTTTGAGCAGGATCAGCCCGGCGACGCCTTTTATATCATCAGCAAGGGCCGTGTGCAGGTCGAGCGCAGACGCCATCCCCTGACGACCCTGGGCCCGCGCGAGGGCTTTGGCGAGCTGGAAATTTTAACCGCCGCGCCACGTATCGCCACCGTGCGCACTCTGGCGGACTGTGAGCTATTGGTGATCAACCGGGAAGATTTTATTGACCTGGTGGAAGAATACAGCGACTTTTCGCGCTCACTGCTGGAGGTACTCTCGCAACGCCTCAGCGCCCATGCCCTGAAACTGGGGGCTACCGGTCCTCTGGCACCAGTGATTCAGAATGAACCGTTCTTCGCACTCCCTGAGTAGACTTGAGGGGATCGGCTGAAGTTTTTTTACACATGAAAGGGTCTCCTTGAGGCGATGGATTCAATAACCACAAAG
>JACYMC010000153.1 GCA_015272195.1 Candidatus Sericytochromatia bacterium | reverse complement strand
TTCCGACGAATGTCTGAGCGTCCGGGTGAAAGTGCTGAAATCGGCGAAGCACTGATGGAACATGGCTATCAGGTGTTCTGGGATTGGCGGCGCTATCAGGCGGGCGAAATTCAACGCTGCACATTCAAGCAATATATGCGTGGGCTACGCCGCCAGGTTCACCTGCTTTTGAAACAGGGCGCCAATTATGCGACCGAAAAAGGGCAAAAATCTGCGCGCGCCCAGACAGCCTCCACCTGCAGGGCCTTATTGAAGGTGGAGTCAGCGTTATGGACTTTTGAAAGAAAAGAAATCGAGCCTTCTAACAACAGGGCTGAAAGAGCCATACGTCCCCTGGTGGTCTTGCGTAAAGTTTGCTATGGAACGCAGTCGGAGCAAGGCAGTCGGCTGATAGAGCGTCTGTTCAGCGTAGTTCACTCATGCCGCCAGCAAAACCGCTCTGCCCTCGCGTTTCTGAAGCAGAGTATTGAGGCGCATCTTGGCGTGGGCACTATGCCTTCGCTGGTTTCTGAAGGGCTGCGCTAAATCACCCACCTGAAGGGATACAAAAAAACTTCAGCCGATCCCCTCAAGTCTACTCAGGGAGTGCGAAGAACGGTTCATTCTGAATCACTGTTTACAGCTTCTGACGCAGCAGGTATGCTGAAAAACATGTTGCGCTTGATGCTCTGTTCACGCTTTGTGTGTGCCCTGGCCACAGCGACCTCAACCGTCCTGGCAGAGGAGGCCGCATGCCGCCAGCTGGTGCTGGAAGGGCGGCAGCAGCTGCAACACTTACAGCAGGCACAGCATCCCGCTTCACAAAGGCTATCCTGAGATGCCACTGCTGCCTGAAATTTCGGATTTTAAAACCTACGAAAGCCTGTTTAAGCAGGATGAGATCTGGCTGCCCGTGATGCAGCAGCTCTGCCGGCAGCACGGCCTGCCGGCCAGTGAGCTGCAGCGCTGCACGCTGGGCTCAGCCATTGTGTATCGCTGTGCGGGACGTATTCTTAAACTTTTTGCGCCCCTCTGGCCAGAGGAGTTTCAGCGCGAGCGTCTGGGCCTGGCCAGCTGCCAGGCGCTCAGCATTCCGGTCCCCAGGCTGTTTGAGAGCGGGCAGTATGAAGGCTGGGATTATCTGATCATTCAGGCGCTGCCGGGGGTCAGTCTGGGCGAAGTCTGGAAAACCCTGCCCCAAACGCAGCAATATAGCTTAATGCAGCAGGCCGGTGAAATCATGCGGGCCCTGCACCGCTTGCCATTGCCCCAGGATGAAGCCCTCGGAGCGGGCTGGCCCGCGTTTATGAAGGCCCAGTCTGAAGGCTTTGTGCAGAACCAGACCGCCCGGGGTCTGGATGCCCGCTGGACAGCAGAGCTCAACCGCTGGCTGCAGACGCATCTCAGCCGCCTGCCTGAAATGCCGCCCGTGCTGCTTCACAGCGATCTGACCGGCGATCATTTTCTGGCCCAGGAGGTTCAGGGCCAGTGGCGTATCACGGGCTTAATTGACTTTGGCGATTTGATGCAGGGTCACCCCTTGTATGAATTTGGGGCCCCGCTGATCGTATATACGCGAGGGCGTCAGGATCTGCGCCACAGACTGCTGACAGCCTATGGTTTAGAGCCCACGCCCGAACTGGGTGAGGCCCTCTTTACAGCGCTGCTGCTGCACCGCTTTTTGAACATGCCCGCCTAATCAAACACTGGTGCCCGCCTGAGATTCAGCGTTCAGAACAGCTGCAGCAGTTCTTTTGCGGCCTGTAAAGCGGCTCAGGCCAGGTGGCTCTGCATCCAGCGCACGGCAAAGGGCACAAAGTCGGCGGCCGCAAAACACTCCGCACGGGCATAACCCACCTGGCCCATGCGGGCCTTGCCGCTGGCAATAAAGTCAATCAGAATCTGGGCAAAATAGTCGCCGTGGGGCCAGTCGACAATCCCGGCGGAATCGTCGAGGCTTTCGATGCTCTGGCGGCGGCCATCGGCGCGCAGATAGTGCCAGGTGACCCGGCGCTTGTGGGGCAACACGGCCAGATATTCGGCCCAGTGGGTCAGGGTCACCGTATCGGCATCGGCGCCCAGGCGCAGCACCCAGCCGCCAGCGGCGCTGAAGCGCTCCAGGGCAGAGCCCGGACCGTAATAGTCGTGCAGGGGCAAGGGCTCCAGCAGGGCTTCACTCTGGCGGCCATAAGCGGCAAAGCGGGCCGCCGGATGATCGCTGACCTGCACGCCGGGGAAGCAGCGAAAAACCTCGGCCAGCGCGCCGATATCCGCTTCAGCGGGTGAGCAATCTTTATCAAAGGGCTGATCGTCTTCTGAGCCAAGCGGCATCAGTAAAGTGCCCAGAGGTCCCAGATAGCTGATCAGGGTCTGCAGCAGGCCCTCGGCACCGTTCACAAAGGGGCCGCTTTTGCGCAGGCTGGCGTGCAGCATCACGGGCCGCCCCGGCGGCAGGCCAAGACGCTCAAAATCCTGCGTCAGCTGGCGGCTGTCAATGGGCATACGTCGGGCTGGCATCTTGCTTCTGATTCCCCACTTCGGCAAACAGTCGTTTAACGATAGTCTTGTTGCTTAAAATTTTAGCATAAAACTATATAATTGTTTTATTTTGAGCCTTCAGCCTGCAAGGTGATGCCAGGCTCACGGTCTGCAGACAGATGCACAGAAAAGGCAGCAAACGATCTACAATAGAAGCCATCCTCTGAAAGTGAGCCTGTCTATGTACACCGTCTACGGCATTAAAAATTGTGACACGGTCAAAAAAGCCCTGGCCTATCTCAAAGACAAAGGGCTGGACTACAGCTTTGTGGACTTCAAAAAACAACCGCCCACAGCCACGGATCTGCAGCGCTGGGCCGAAGGCTTTGGTGAGCTGCCCGTCAACCGCCAGGGCACCACCTACCGCAAGCTCAAAGCCGACTATGAGGCCACCGATGCCGCCGGGCAGCTGGCACTGCTGCAGGCCAACCCTTCTGCCATCAAGCGCCCGATCCTCGAAGGCCCAGACCTGCTGCTGAAAGGCTTTGACCCGGCGCAGTGGCCAACAGCCTGAAGCCTTAAGAACAGGTGCGCAGAGGCCAGACCACCACATCCAGGCTGCGGGCAAAGTGCAGGGTGGCCGGTGGATCACTGAGGCGCAGGCCCAGAGGGCTGGCCAGGGTGTTGAGCTGAAACTCGGCTTCGGCTGGCTGCAGGGGCCAGGGCGCGTGGTGAATCTCACCACGATACAGCTGGCCGCGGCCATTGGCGGCATAAAGACAGTAGCGCTCGGTCAGCCAGTGCTCGAGGCTGCCGGGTGCAGCACTGAAGCGTCCGCCAGTCGGGGCATAGAGGGCCTGCAAATGAGCCGGATGGGCGTTTTTGTGGGTGCGCTGACTGCGGTAGCGAATATAGCGGCCGGCGGGCGCGCAGCGCATGCGGGCATCAAAATACGGCAGGTGAAACAGGGCGCGGGCCACGCGCACCGCCAGCGGGTGGCCGGCATCGAGGCTGAAGAACCAGACGCCGGGCTTGTCGCCTGTGCGCACATAGGTGCGCAGGTTCAGCTCCGGAAAGTCAGAGATACCGGGCACAGAAGGCACACCGCGCGGGCGCACGGCCTCCATGCGAAAGGGCACCACGCCCAGCCAGGCCTGGCCGTCAAAGGTGTCGATCTCAAGACCAACGGGAATCTGATCGCGCAGGGCACTCACGGGCACGGGCCAGTGGGCAAAGAGCAGGTCCAGCCAGCGCTGGGACATGACCCAGGGGCCCTCGGGCAGCGGCCAGGGACGGTGTTCGGTACGCGCCAGCAGGCGATCAAAGGTGTTTTTAAGCAGCATGCTTCAGTGTAGCGTCTGATGCAGCTGCTGGCCAGCACAAAAAACTCAGGCCGCCAGCAGCGGCACCTCGGCCAGGGCCTCAAACGCGGGCCGGGCAAAGTAATATCCCTGAAAGTATTCCAGGCCCATATCCTGCAGCACCGCCAGCTCGGCGGCGGTTTCGATGCCTTCGGCGATCACCTGAATGTTCAGCTCATTACAGACCTGCACAATGCCCCTGACAATCGCTCGGCGGCCTTTGTCCTGATCGATATCCCGAATCAGAAACATATCCAGCTTGATAATATCCGGGCGAAAGCTCACCAGCAGGTTGAGGCCCGAATAACCGGCGCCAAAATCGTCAATGGCGGTCAGAAAGCCTTTTTGCTGGTAGTACTGAATAATGCGGGTCAAATGCGCATGATCGGCGACCTGCTCACCTTCGGTGACCTCAAAAATCACCTGATTCAGCGGGAAGCCGTATTCTTCAGCGGCGGCAATGGTGGTGCGGATGCACAGCTCGGGCCGGTAGATGGCGTTGGGCAAAAAATTGATGCTCAGACAGGTCGGCATCTGCAGCCGGGCGGCCATCTGAATGGCCTTGACGCGGCAGGCCTGATCAAAGGCATAGCGGTTCTGGTCGCTGACCCGTCCCAGAATCTGGCCCGCTGGCTCATTGGAGACGCCCCGGACCAGGGCTTCATGCGCAAAAATGCGCTTTTCTCTCAGATTCACAATCGGCTGAAAGGCCATGCTGAGCTGAAAGCCCAGGCCGGCCCCTTCGGCGCATTCGCGGCAGGAGTAGGGTTTAAAATTCAGGGGTTCTTGCATGGTCTCAATCCTTCACATCAGGCGGTTGAGGGTATTGTCCCACAAAAGACAACGGCCCCGCGCAGATACAAACTGCACGGGGCCGCTCAGGGCAAAAGAGGCATCAGGGGCTGAGATCCACTGTGGCGGTGTCAGCCGGCGTGGGGGTCGGGCTGCTGACGGGGCTGGCGCTGCCGGTCGGTGACGGGGAAGCGGTCGCATTACAATTGAGACTGACCGCTTCACAGAGGCGATTGCCCTTCAGCTGGCAGGCGGCGCGCAGATCGTTTTCGGCCCGGCGGCAGTCGCCCATGGCATAGTAGACGTCGGCCCGCTCCTCAAAGGCATCAGCCGACTGGGGATCAATGCGCAGGGCCTGGGTCAGGTCGCTCAAAGCGCGGGTGTAGTCGCGCTTGTTTTTGCGCACGCGGCCACGCAGAATGTAGAGCTGGGCATCGCTGAGACCCAGCTCAATGGCCTGATCCAGGGCGGTGGTGCTCTCAGGGTCCAGCTCGGCGGCGGTCAGAAAGGCCTGCAGGGCGGCCTCACGCTGATTGAGGCGGAAGCGGGCCTGGCCGAGATAGTTGTAAACCGTGGCCGTGCGCTGGCCGGCGTTGATGGCCCGCTCCAGATCGCTGAGGGCCCCTTCAAAATTCTGTTGCAGGCGCACGCGGGTTTCGCCGCGCAGGGCATAGCCTTCAGCCAGTTCAGGGTTGAGCTGCAGGGCGCGATCGAGATCGGCCAGGGCGTTTTCGTACTGGTTCAGGCGCAGATAGTCTTCGCCCCGCGCCAGGTGGGCCCGGCCACTTTCGGGAGCCAGGGATACAGCACGGTTGTGGTCTTCGAGCGCCCGGGCCAGATCGCCGCTGCTGCGGTAGGCGTTGCCCCGCTCAATCAGCGCGCTGACGTTGTTGGGATCGTTCTGTAAAATCTGACTCTGGCTGTTGATCACTTCCTGGGCCTGAGTGGTGCAGGCGCTGAGGGCCAGGAGCAGGGCGGCAGAGAGGCAGAGCTTGTGCAGCAAAGGCATAGACATGGTTGAGACTCCTTGTGGCGATGTAAATGATCCAATCGAAGACCTATGCTCAAGACGCATTTAAGGCCTGCAGGTTCCACCCCATTAATGGTACAATTGTATTAAAAAGGATATTAAGCCATGAGCAGCAGCGGTTTCTCACTCAAAGATCAGCTCTTTAACCCCGGCAAAGTACAGGGTCTGGCACGGGATTTGCAGCGAGCAGATCCGGCCTTTGACGCCAGCGCTTTTACCGCTGAAGCCACGGCGGGCCTGGCAGCGCGCGAACTCAAGGCCCGCATTGACTGGATCTGCAGCTGCCTGCAGCGCCATCTGCCCGCTGATTACCCGCAGGCGGTGGCGCTGATATTAAAGGCCCTGCCACCACCGCTGGACCCCACGCGCACGGACGATGATTTTGGCGACTTTATTTACACGCCCTATGGTGAATACATTGCCCGCTATGGCTGTCAGGCACAGCATCTGGATCTTTCACTCGACGCCCTGCACAGCCTGACCCGGCGCTTTTCGGTCGAAGGACCGATCCGGGTCTTTTTAAAAGCCTTTCCGGCGCAGACCCTGGCGCGGCTGCGGCAGTGGCAGCATGATTCAAACTACCACGTGCGGCGGCTGGTGTCAGAAGGCACGCGGCCACGTCTGCCATGGTATCTGCGCCTGGATTTGCCCCTGAGCGAGACCCTGCCCCTGCTGGAAACCCTGCACGCTGACAAAACACGCTTTGTGACCCGCTCGGTGGCCAATCACCTCAATGATATCAGCAAAACGGACCCGGATACCGTGCTGGCCACGCTGCAGCACTGGCAGCAGCTGAAGCGCCAGCAACCGGCGGAGCTGACGTATATCACCCGACACAGTCTGCGCAGCCTGATCAAACAGGGGTACGCCGGCGCACTGCAGCTGCTGGGCTATGGCCAGACACCCCAGCTGGCACAGCTGCAACTGCAGGCCATGCAGCAGACGCTAAGCATCGGTGACACGCTGCATTTTAGTCTCAACCTGCAGGCTCAGCCCGAGGCCCCGCCCCAGCACCTGCTGATTGACTACTGGATCGATTTTCAGCGCGCCGGCAACACGCCGGGACGCAAGGTGTTCAAGTGGAAACAGCTGGTGCTGCAGCCCGGCCAGGCACTGCAGCTGGAAAAACGGCACGCCTTCAAGCCCATGCGCACCCGCAGACTCTGGCCAGGTGTGCACCGGCTGGGCTTGCAGGTCAATGGCCAGGCGGGACCTGAGATCGATTTTACGCTCTGCAGCGAGCGTTCAGACAGCTGAATATCAGATACAGCGACACAGGCAGACGGTGTGAGCAGGCTAACCTGCATTTCTCACAAACAGATCAGTAGATAAAAACTGGCTCCTTTCTGTAGATTAAAGTTATCATA
>JACYMC010000167.1 GCA_015272195.1 Candidatus Sericytochromatia bacterium | reverse complement strand
TTATTTTTTTTTGCTGCTTATGGCTACCTTTACCAACAGAATCCGTTAGAGTCAGGAATAGAAAGCAGGGAGCAGCATGTGACTGAAATCAATAAAATCAACGCAAACCAGCCCTTTGAAGTCCGGCTGACGCAGCCTAGCCCGGATCGGCGACAGCAGCGGGAAACCACCGTCAACGATCAGGACGCTTCCCCCTCCAAAGAGCAGGCACAGCCTAAAAAAAGGAATCTTCCGCCGGACAAAAAATCACGGCAGGATTCTGCCATGGAAGACATGCTGGAAGCCTTGCGCAAAGAGCAGCATCTCGAAGATGATCTGCGTGAATACAAGGATCGGCAACTGGAGCGCTACCGCGAAAGCAATAAACAGGCCTCAGAAGAATATTTACGCAACCAGCGCGAAGGCAAAGAAGTTCAGAACAAACGGGTGCTCCAGGATCAGGCTGAAGACCAGGATGCGCACAAAAAGTACCACAGCCGCATTCAGGATATTTCACGAGCTCATATCGATAAGCTGCTCAAAAGCAAGCTGGATCAAAGCCAGCATAAAGATCTCAACGCCCTGCAAAAATCCCCCGGACAAAGCAGCACAGAAGACCCGGACGCATCACCCAACCCGCCTCCCCGTCAGAGACTGGACACCAGCCGGCTGCGCCCGGAGGTGGCGCGCCTGCTGGAAGCCCAGCGCCAGGAGCGCGGCCAGCCAGCGGCTGAGCCCCCGTCAGAAGACCTGCCAGCATCCCAAAAGGCCAGCACACAGGAGAGCACGCCAGAAAGCCGGCAATTGCTCGAGGGGGCGCTGGGTAAACTGCGTCAGCGCCTCGGGGGCGCCCATCAGAATACCAGCAAAGGCATCCAGGCCCCGCCCGAGTTTAAGCCGGTTCTGAATCAGCCCACGATCTCTTCTCAGCCCCAGACAGCGGCCCGTCCTCAGGCGGCGCCCATCCGGGCTGATTTAAACCAGGTGCAGGCTGCCATGCAGCGTTCACGCGCCCTTGAACAGGCTGCTGACGGCAGCCGCTACATCCCGCTGGAAGACGGCGATGTGCAAAAATTACTGCTCGAAAACAAATTACCCGTCACTTATCAGACGGTGCAGGCCATTCGCCTGGCCTCACGCAGCCTGCAGGACTCCAGCTATCACTTTCAGCGGGCAGCGGTTTTGCTGGCCCAGGTCGGCTTACCCATTGAAACCCAGGCCATGACCCTGGTGTCTGACGCTCTGCGTATGTATGAAAAATACCAGCGTGCCAGCATCATCAACAAACTCTACCGCTATCTGCAGACCCGCAAAATGATGCAGCTTTATCAGCAACTGAGCACACCCCAGCGCCAGCCCAGTGTGGATATCGGCAAGACCCTTCTGAACAGGCAGCAAATGCCGGCCGCCAGCCTGGAGCAACAGGCACAAAATACGGCCGTGCGTCAGCAGATGCAAACGGTACAGGCCCAGGCTGAAGTGGGGCGTGCCCAGCTGCCCGACGATCTGGCGCCGCCGGCCTTAAAAAGCGCGATTGAGCACCTGCTCAAAACCCTGGGGCTGCCTGTCAATAAAATCATGGTCAAGCAGCTGGTACAGAGCGCTGACTTTTCGTATCAGCGGGCCCAGGCGCTGGTGTTTCAGCTGGCCGCTGGCCGGCCCCTCAAAGGCGAGCAGATAGATGTGCTGCAACAAAAACTGGCCGCCATGCCCGCTGGCCAGCAACAGGAAGACCCGGTGGTGCTGATGGAAAAACTGGGCCTGCCAGTGCCCGATAAGGTCCGGCAGGCCGCCAGCCGCTCCGCCGATCTGCCGCTGCTGGAACGCTTTGCCAGCGAGGCCCGGATTCCCTGGCGGGCCATCGAAAGCCAGCCCGCGGCAAGGGATGCCCTTCTGCGTCTGCACACCCTGGCCGTGCGCAGCAACATTCTCCCGGCCCTTTTGCCTGAGCTGGCCAAAATGCTGAACCAGAGTGGGCCAGAGACCCTGCTGCAGCGTCTGATCACCCAACAACCGCGCATAGAGCAATTGCTGGCACGGATCCCCACGTCCACGGCCATGGCCCTGCCGCCTGCACGACAGGGACCCTTTATCAGAGCGCTGCTGCTCGCACTGGAACTGCCCACAGATCACACCCGTGGCTGGGAGCGCCTGCAAAAAATGCTGACCGCACTGGTGCCCAAATCAAGCCTGCCGGCTGATGCAGCCCCTGCAAACGCCGCAAAATCAGCGGGGGCCGGTTTGCCCATAAACACCTCAGGTCTGCGGGCTGATACCGGCACAAGCCCACAACCTGCAACAGGGGCCGGCACTCAGCCCCAGACAGAGCGGGCAGGCCATGCCAGCGCACCCTCTGCTCGGGGATCCCTCGCTCAAAACAAGCCGCCAGTCAAGACAGCAGGCTCAACAGACAGCGCTGCACCTCTATCCACAGGCACAGGCAATCAGCACCCGACAGCCATCACGCTGCCGCAAGCCCTGGCCGCCGTGTATACCTGGCCCGAAACGGTCCCGCCAGCCCTGGGGCCCGCCCGAGAAGCCCTGATGCTTTTGCATGCCGCTGCCGAACGCCATGATTTACTCAACGTGCTCATCCCCCGCCTGAACAACCTGCTGCAACAAGCACCCGCAGCCAGTCTGAAAGCCCTTGCACGCTTTGCGAGCGTGCTGCAGGCCAGCCAGCGTCAACAAACACTGGATTCAGGCGGTGTAACCCAGGTGCTGAAACAGATCGAAACGGCCGCTCAACCGCAGACACCCCCTGTCACAGCCGCCAGCAGCACACCCACACCCACTTTGAATGAAAATCAACTCCTACAAACCCTGCAGCGCTTTTATCCTGACATGCCCGTCGCCCTGCGTGAGAGCCTGCCGGCCCGGATGCAAAACGCCTCGCCTGAGCTGCTGGACAGCTTTTATCAGCTGCACCGTCTGCTGGGCATGCTGGATCCTGGCAAGGCCCAGTCTTTGAGTACGGTCTGGGAGCACCCCCAGGTTTTTAACCGCCTGGCCCGGCTGGGCGTAGCCCTGCGCCCGGTACTCGACAGCCTGAGCCCCGAAAAACAGTACTTTTTGCCCCTGCGCCTGCAGAACCAGCTGATCCAGGGCCTGCAGAACCATCTGCTGTCAGGCAAAAGTGACAGCCTGCGCGCAGCGCTGCAACACTGGCTGCAGCCCGATGAACCCCGCCCCATCTCCTGGGGACGCATGCAGGAGCAACTCAAAGCCCTGGGCGTGGGGCCACAGACCGATACCGTGTACCAGGACATCTGGCGGCTGGGTCAGGGCTCCCGCGATCGCGTGGATGCCATGGGCCTGCTGCTGCGTGGTGGCTTCCCCCTGCTCGAAAACAATATTCAGACCCTGCTACCGACCCTGCGCCAGCTGTCCCCGGAACAACGCAGCCTGCAGGCAGCAGATCTGCTGCACCAGCATGCCGCCCAGCTGAGCGATCTCAGAGCCCGCCCCCTGCCGCCAGATCAGTTACTGGGGCGTTTGCAGGCTTTGCTGGAGCTGCAGGCCCCGCTAATCCCTGAGCGCCTGACACAGCAGCCCCTGCAGAGCAGCAACGGGCTGTCACAAAACTTTCAGCTGGAAACCCTGCTGGCCCTGATTCCCCGTCTGAGCGCACAACTGCCCGGCCCCTCAGCCCAGGCGCTGCAGACCCTGCTGGCGCCTCTGCAGGCCCTGAGCGAAAGCCTGCAGCAGGCCCCCCAGAAACTGGATCTGCCGGTGCTGCTGCAGCAGCTAGAGCAATTACAGCGTCTGCGCCCGGCATTGCCACAGCAGAGCCCCCAGGCCGCGCAACTGCTCGCCAGTCCAGAAGCGGTAAAATTGCAGTCTCTGCCCCCGGTACAGGCCTGGTCACAATTGCTGCAGCCAGTGGCCAGCCAGGCCCAGCAGCTGGTGCTTGTGCAGCAGTTTCAGGATCAGCTCAGCGGCCTGTATTACCAGTTGCAGCAGATCATTCCCCGCTTGCAAAACCGCCTGCAGCAGGCCGCACCTCTGACTGAAGCCCAGCCTGAGGGTCTGCCCAAAACCCTGGCTTCCCCCCAGGCACAAACCGGGCAGGATCTGCAGCAACTGCAGGCTTATCTGCGCCAGTGGGGCCTCAATATCCAGACCCCGGAGCAATTGGTGCAGATTCAGCAATGGGCCCAGGGCGTACCGGAACGCCTGGATGCCGTGACCATTCTGCTGCGGGGGCATGTACCCGTACTGCCGGCCCATATCGAAATTGTGGCCCAGTATGTCAAACAACTGCCGCCCTATGAACGCTTTCAGTCCATCAGTAAAATTCTGTCTTTTTTAAGCGATGAATTGCTGGCCCAGATGAAAACCCGCCTGCAGGAGCAGCGCTTGCCCCCGCAGGCCCGAGAGCGCCCTGAAGGCCAGAAAGCCCAGCTGCAGCAATGGCTGGATCAAAGCCAGCAGCCCCTCAGTGAATCGCGCCTGCAGGCCGCCCAATTATTACAGCAGATGGGTACGCCACCCGGCCAGAACGCGCTGAACAGCCTGCAGCAAACCCTGCAGATTGCACCGCTGCCACAGCAGATGCTGGGGCCGGTGCAACAGATTCTGGGGCAGTTGCTAAGCCTGCTCCCGCGCGACGGCGCGCCTGTAAACCTGCACCCGCTGCTTGAAAGTCTGGAGGCCCTGCAGGCCCAGCTCAGACCCCAGCCACAGCAGCAGGCCCTGAGTCAGTGGCTGAGCAGCGTCAGCGGTCAGCTCAGCCGGCTGAGCGAGGATTTTCAGAAGCAGGTGCGTGAGCTGGGCAAGCAGACCGAGCAGAACCAACCCACCGAAGACGACGGCTGGCTGGACAACTTACTCAAAGCCTTGCTCGGTCTGACCGACTGGCTGGCGGCTGAAGAGCCCCACAAAGCCGCCCAGGCCCAGAAGATGCGCCAGCTGATTCAGCAGCAGCTGCAATCCCTGCGCGGCAGCCTGAACGGCCTGGCCCAGTTTCACGAGCAAGAGGCTCAGGCCCCCTT
Organism: Candidatus Sericytochromatia bacterium; assembly: GCA_015272195.1. Taxonomy (GTDB): domain Bacteria; phylum Cyanobacteriota; class Sericytochromatia; order UBA7694; family UBA7694; genus JACYMC01. Next base: position 2,056 of record JACYMC010000167.1, on the reverse strand, counting down.
AGCGCCCCAGCCTTTGCTGACCCAGTATGTGCCGGCCATGATTGCCCAGATGGACTATCCGGTCGAGATTTTACTGAGTCAGGAAAAAGCCCCCGACGCCAGCAGCGGCGAACGGCAGACAGAAGTCCAGCTGGCCGTGCAGACCCATACCCTGGGCCAGATCTATCTGAGCCTGACGCTCAAAAAGCAACGCCTGGCCGTGGCCGTGGCGGTGGAAAACCTGGCCGTCTGCAATTGGCTGCGGCCCTATGCAGAAGGCCTGCGTCATAAACTGCAAAACCTGCCCTGGGAGCTGGAGCCCGTCAAGCTGAGCGTGATGCCTGCTGAGCACAAAGGCGCACCGGTGATGGCACAGCACCTCTACCGCCGTTACGGGCAGCAGGCCATTGACGCGCTATAATTAAGGCTGCAGCGCGCTGCGGGTTTCGGCAGAGAGCCGCTCAATCTGTGAGAGCAGGCCCTGGGAATAGGTGCCAATCTCGCCGAGCTGTTGGCGCACTTCAGGCGCGTCTGCACTTTCAGACCAGCGGGCGTGCTTCTGGGCAAAGGCGCTGCGGTCAGCGTTCTGACTGGCCCAGACCAGATCCACATCCGGACTGGTGGCCAGACCGTCGGTCATGACCATTTCCTGGCGCAGAAAGCCGCCATCCTGGAAGCGGGAAGCCAGGGCCGCCGGCATTTTGTCCATAATAAAGGTCGGCAGCGAGGCCAGCGGATGCAGCTGGTTGTCAAAGGCGGGTGGCTTGCTGCTGGCCAGCCAGCTTTTCATCACCACTTCGGTACAGTACATGCGGGCATCGTCTACGGTGTTAAAGCTGTAGTCGTAGGGCTTACCAATCATCTTTTTGGCCTCTTCGACCACGGCCCGGCGATCCGCGGCACTGGCGTCCTTGACCGAGACCGCCAGCATCACGTCACGCGGATGGCGCTGGTTATAGCGCTCGATGGTGTCCAGAATCACGCCGGTACCGCCGCTGGCCAGAAACTGCTTCTGGCCGTCAGGGCCTTCAAGGGTTTTGCCGCTGTCAGAGGCCAGGGCATGGATGATCAGGCCTTCATCCTTGAGGCTGCCCGGCGGCAGCTGCCACTGGGCCTCAAGTTGAGCCTGCAGCTCAGCATCCTGGCCGACATACAGAATGCCGTGAATAAACGAACCGTTGTTGCCGTTCATCAGAATATCGCCCGGCTGTAAACGGGATTTCATGTGCTGGATTTCGGTGTTGTCGATCGGGGGCAGATCGTCGGCTTCAGAGCTGCCGCTGAGAATTTTGTTGACCACTGCGTCCCAGAGCGGGCTTTGGTCCAGATTCAGGCTCTGGCGGACACGCTCATAGCGGGTGGCTTCAAACTGGGTGGGATAGATATTGCCGCCTACCTGGCCGCTGGCCGAGACCATAAAACCCCGCAGGGCAGCACGGCCCGTGCTGGCAGCAATGCGCTCCAGGGGTTTGTCGACCAGCTTGACCGCATCGGCCTGGGCCAGGCTGCTAAAGGCCCCCGGACGGGTCTGGGCGCTGAAGGTATAGACATCAAACTGGCGCTGGCGGTCTTTGGCCCGGCTCTCGACGATCATATCCGCGCCAGGGGTCTGAGCCGCCAGTTGCAGGGCACGATCACGGCTTGCACTGGAGCCGGCAGCCTGCAGTGAGACCTTCTGTTCGGACTATAGTGCTCCCCAGTGTCAAGACAGCAAATCATGCAACTTTAACTCCCTGGTCTGAAGGCTCTGCAAAGTACACTTGATCTGGGGTCAAATTGTTTAATGCCTGGTGGTACCTCCTCTGATTGTAAAACGCCACATAAATCTTCACACCTGCTTTTAAAGCCAATACATGCTCGTATTGCTTCAAGTAAATATCCTCGTATTTGAGGCTTCTGAACCATCGTTCAATAAAGACATTATCAAGGCAGCGTCCTTTGCCATCCATTGAGATAGCGATACCTTCAGCCTCAAGGCGTCCAGTGAAGTCAGCGCTGGTGAATTGGCTCCCCTGATCTGTAGTATCCCTTCAGCCCCCTTCCCAAAACGCAAATCTCGGCTTAATCTAAAGACATG
>JACYMC010000218.1 GCA_015272195.1 Candidatus Sericytochromatia bacterium | reverse complement strand
TCTTTGTGGTTATTGAATCCATCGCCTCAAGGAGACCCTTTCATGTGTAAAAAAAACTTCAGCCGATCCCCTCAAGTCTACTCAGGGAGTGCGAAGAACGGTTCATTCTGAATCACTGTGCTGAACATACCGCTTTAAAGCCAGGCATTGCAGCACCTGCTTTGCGAACCGCCCGCCCTGTGCCATACTGTTTGGTATGAGCCAACACTCCGATTCTGACTGGCTGCCCACCTTACTGCAGCGCACTGGCGCCACGGCGCTCTGCCGTACCGAGACCGTGCAGCGCCTCTGGAAAGGCCACGGCCAGATTCTGCGCGTCAGCCTCAGCGGCGGCACGGTCGCCAGCGTGATCGTCAAAGAAATCGCGCCGATTGCAGCGGGCCAGGATCTGGGCCTGCAGCGCAAACAGCATTCTTATAAGGTCGAAAGGGCCTGGTATGCCCATTACAGCCATCTGAACGGGCCAGACTGCCGTCTGCCCCGGTGCCTGGCCCAGGGCAGCACGGCAAGCGGTGACTGGCTGATTCTCGAAGGCCTCGATGCCGCAGGCTACCCGCAGCGGCGCCGGCAGCCCGACACGGCAGAAACAGCGGCCGTGCTCAAATGGCTGGCGTGCTTTCATGCCCGCTGGCTGGGTACGCGCGCCCCGGCGCTGTGGACCGAAGGCAGCTACTGGCACCTGGCCACCCGCCCGGCAGAATGGCAGGCCCTGCCGGATAGCCCGCTCAAAACCCATGCCCACGAATTTGACCAGTGCTTAAAGCAGGCCCGCTTTCAGACCCTGATTCATGGTGACGCCAAACCCGCCAACTTTTGCTTTGGGGCATCGGGCGTGGCGGCGGTTGACTTTCAGTATGTCGGGCACGGCCCTGGTGTTAAAGACCTGGTCTACTTTTTATCAGCCATAGTACCCGAAGAACAGGCCGCACAGAGGCTGCCCACACTGCGGCAGCACTACTTTGACCAGCTCAGCGCGGCCCTTTCCAGTCGCCCGGATACAGACGCAGACGCAGCAGCCATTGTAGCTGAATGGCAGGCCCTGTTTGCCATCGCCTGGCTCGACTACTACCGCTTTGAGCGCGGCTGGCTGGGCAGCGGGCCTGCAGCCTACCCCTACAGCGAAGCCTGCCTGCAGCGCTTTGTAACCGACTACGGCGCCTGCTGAAGCGCGCTGGCAAACCAGCGTGTGGCAAAGTCCACCAGCGGCCGCTGCGGGTAATAGCGGCACTGGGCCTGGCCAACCTGGCCCTGGCGCAGCAGCTCAGGGCAGGCGGCCTCAAAGGCCTGGCCCACGGCTTCAAAATCACCGTTGTCGTAATCGAGGTCGGCATAGCTCTGCCAGACGCGCTGCCCGTCACGCCAAAGCGGGGCGGCAGCGCTTTTAGGCTGGCAGCGGCCCGCGCGCACCTCGGCCAGATGCAGCGAGGTGTTGCTGTCGTGGCTTACGCCCAGCTGCAGCACATGGCCGCCGAGATCATAAAGCCGGGCCAGGGGCGAGCCCTCGCCAAAGCAGTTGTCGAGGGCATGTTCAGCGGTCATGGCCTCCGCCTGCCGGCCCCAGGCGCAAAAAGAGCCGCTGGGGTGGGCGCTTCGCCGCACGCCGCGCTGGGCGCGAAACAGCTCAGGAATCACCCCAATGCCCAGGGTCGGTGTGAGATCGGGCCGGTAAGCCGGCATCTCCTGACGGATGATCGGCCACCAGGCGGCGGGCACGGGTGGATTCTCCCACTGGGCCGGATCACTCAGATCCCCCGAATGGGCGGGCATCATCAACGTGCCGGCCGGGGTCAGCACCGTCTGCAGCGCCTCAATCACCGCCACGCCGCCGCCACAGACCCAGCCCAGAGCACTGAGCGAGCTGTGCAGCAGCAGCGTATCGCCCGCCTGCACCCCCAACATCCGCAAATCGGCCACCAGGCGGCTGACGGTGATCGGTTCCGATGACTGCTGTTCAGGCAAAGACATCGCGATGAATCAGCTTTCGAGCAGGGCCAGCAACTCTTCGGGATCAATCTGCAGCGCGCCGTCGGCCTGCTCGCTGTAAATGCCCTCGCTGAGCTGGGCTTTTTTCTGCTGCAGCAGCAGGATTTTTTCTTCGACCGTCTGCTCGCAGATCAGCTTGTAGACAAAGACCGGCTTGTCCTGGCCAATGCGCCAGGCGCGGTCCGTGGCCTGGTTTTCGGCCGCCGGGTTCCACCAGGGATCGTAGTGAATCACCGTATCGGCCGCCGTCAGGTTAATGCCCACGCCGCCGGCCTTGAGCGAAACCAGAAAGACCGGGGCCTCGCCCTGCTGAAAGGCCTCGACCACCGCCTCGCGTTTTTGTGTCGCACCCGTCAGGCGCAGGGTAGGCACCTCAATTTTGTTGAGACCTGCTTCAATCAGATCCAGCATGCCCACAAACTGCGAGAAGATCAGAATGCGGCGGCCTTCTTCGACCATTTCGGGCACGGTCTCCAGCAGCCAGTCGAGCTTGGCGGAGTCTTTGACCTTTTTGGCCTCCGCCAGCTTGGGCAGGCGCGGGTCGCAGCAAATCTGGCGCAGCTTGAGCAGGGCATCGAGCAGCATGATCTGGCTGCGCTGCAGGCCAATTTTGCCAATTTCTTCGCGCACGCGGGCGTCGAGAGCCACGCGAATGGTTTCGTAGAGGTCGCGCTGGCTGCCGCTGAGAGCCACATACTGCACCATCTCGCTTTTGGGCGGCAGATCCTGGGCCACTTCGAGCTTGGTGCGGCGCAGCAAAAACGGGCGCATGCGCTGGCGCAGCACCTGGGCCCGCAAGGCGTCGCCCTGCTTTTCGATCGGGTTGCGAAAGCGCTGGGTAAAATCTTTGGACGTGCCCAGAAAGCCGGGCATCAGAAAGCGGAAGATCGACCAGAGTTCTGAGAGGTGGTTCTCAACCGGCGTGCCGCTCAGGGCCAGGCGGTGGCGGGCGTTGAGCTTACAGACCGCCTGGGCCGTTTTGGCCAGCGGATTTTTGATCATCTGGGCCTCGTCCAGAATCAGCAGGTGAAAGCCCTGGGCCAGATAATACTCCAGATCCAGGCGGATCAGGGCGTAAGTCGTCAGAATCAGATCGGCTTCGGCCATCTGGGCAAATTTGTCGGCCCGGTCCGCGCCGTGCAGCACCAGTACTTTGAGATCAGGGGCAAACTTTTCGGCCTCGCGGCGCCAGTTGGGCACCACGCTGGTGGGAGCGACCACCAGCGAAGGCTTGTCAGCCCGGCCCGAGCGCTTTTCGATCAGCAGGTGGGCAAGGGTCTGAATGGTTTTGCCCAGACCCATGTCGTCAGCCAGCACGCCATGAAAGTTAAACTCGCGCAGAAACTGCAGCCAGTTGAGCCCTTCCTGCTGGTAAGGGCGCAGGGTGGCCTGAAAATCTTCGGGCACCTGGGCTTCAGCCGGCCCGTCAAAGGTCCGCATACGGGCCACCTGTTCGCGCAGGTGCTCGCCACCGTGCCAGTGCAGACCAGGGTCTTCGAGCAGACCGCTGAGGCCCATGCCCTGGTGCCAGTTCAGGCGCAGGCTGCCATTGGCGTTGAGGCCGTCGTTATCGTAGAGTTCAATCAAAGTGCCCAGCATGCCCCTGATGCGGTCGCAGGGCACGCGCAGCCACTGCTCAGGGCCCATCGGCAACAGCAGGTACTCATCCTGGGCCAGGCGCTGCAGCAGATCCTGGGGTTCGGGCACGGAGCGCAGCAGGGCTTCAAGCATGGGCAGCAGGTTGATCTGGCGGCCTTCGAGCTCAATGCCCAGGCTCAGGTCAAACCACTCGCCCTTCTCATCATTGCTGATGCTGGCCTCCCAGTCGCTTTCGCCGGGGTAGACGTTGAGGCTGAAGTCGTCAGCCAGGTCAATGATCCAGCCGTCGTCTTCAAGTTCAGCGGCCGACACGCGCAGCCAGTACTCCCAGGCCTGGGCCTGGGCCAGCGCGCCGTCGCCGGGCAAGACGTAAGTGACCCCGTCGCCCAGGGCTTCGAGCCCCGTGCGGGCCAGCTCTTCGCGGCAGGCAGCCTCAGCTTCGGGTTCACGCGTCAGCAGATAAATGCGGCCACGCTGCTCCAAGCGATGCTCCAGCTCATCATGGGTGGGTTTAAACACCGCGCCACCATAATTAAAGGCCAGCTGCACAACATAGAGCGGATCGCCGTATTCGCGGGGCAGGCCGCGCAGCACCAGCATGGGTTCGGGCTCCACGCCCTTCACCTCGCGGGTTTCAATCTGGGCGGCTTTGGGCAGCTCCAGTTTGAGCCCCGGAAAAAGCTGCTGCAGCTGACCGGTGGCCGACTCCAGCTGGTTTCTGGAGAGGGCCGGGGATTTCAGCATTTCTTCGACCAGCTCAGGCGCAAACTCGCTCTCCAGCGGACCCACGGTGTGATTCTGGGCATCCAGATACCAGGGGCCGTCAATCTGAAAGACATACTTGACCGGCGGATCACCGACCGCCTGCAGTTGCCAGCCCTTTTCGCTGCGCCGCCAGGCAAAGTCCATCGGGCGCGACTCGCCGGGCTCCAGGCTGGGGCCATCGGGATTCTGGCGGTGGCAGCGGCCCGTGGCCAGCATCAGATCCAGCGCCAGCGCACCGGCATTGCCCTTGAGCAAAAACTGGTGCTGCTGCAGCGCCGGCGTACCTGGATCGGCCATGCCAACCAGCAGGCGGGCAATATCCTGATCGGCCTCGCTGTGCCGTGACTGAGAGCCCAGCACCTTGCCAAGCGGCTCCGGGCGTACGCTGCGGCCACCGCGGCCGCGGCGGGGGTCGAGGGTTTTGAGCTCAACCCGCAGCTGGTAGGCGCTGATCTGCAGCAGATAGTGCAGGCGCGCCGGCTGGGGCTTGTCGCTGTTGTGCTGTTCAATCTGTTTGCGCAGGCGGCCCAGCCAGGATTTTAAAGGCTGATCACCGCCGCCGTGGCGCTTGCCACGGCCACGGGGCCCGTCAGTGCGGCGGTTATTGCGCCGCTGCGGCGGACGGCCCTGGGCCGGTGAATCCTGTGCAGAGCGGTTCTGGGGCGGGCGGCTCTGGGCAGGGCGTCCGGTGCGGGGGGCGTCTGCTGAACGGGCAGGGGGCCGGTTATTCATGCCTGCCGCCCAGGGGCTGCGCCCGCTGTCAGCCGGCTGGGCCTGACAGCACAAAACAGCCCGGCGGCCAGCGTGTGAAGGGGAAGCTGGCGAGGTACGGCGGGCTGTTCAAAAACACGTTCGGTGCGGTAATGAAGCTCGGATAATATCATGCGCATTCAGTGTAAGTGACAGAGGGCCATTCAGCCAAGCAGAAAGGGTCAGATTCTGCAAGAATTCACACGCGGTCTTCCCGATGGCGCCATTCAATGTCACACTGTAAAGGCAAGATCGTTTGTTTGAAGGAGTTTTGCCATGCGTCAGCGCATTTTACCCCTGATTCTGGCTCTGGGCCTCAGCGCCTGTGCCGCCAACCCTCTGCCCAATGCGCCCATGGGCACCCTGCAGCGCCCGGCAGTTGTGGCCCTCAACCAGTCAGTCGCCGCCACGGCCGGCCCCGACTCACCGCCCGTGCGCCTGCAGATTCGCCAGGCCCAGATCGGCCTGAGCACAGCCGAACTCAACAAACAGTTTTTAAGCATTCTGGCCCTCTCCGAAGAAGAACGCATCCGCGAGCCCGTCCTGCGCAGCCTGCCGCCCAACCAGCTGGGCCTGAGCGGCCGCATCAAGGCCGCACGCTACCTGCCTGAGGTTTCGTTCAGCGTCACGGGCACGCTGCAGGCCCTGCCCGGCAACGTGATCCGCTTCAGCCCCACCGATATCCGGGTGATTGGCATTCCCTTCAAGCAGATCATGGATATTCTGGGACTGGAGCTGGCCAATCTGGCCAAATTCAAAGACCAGTGGGGCCGGGTGGTGCAAAACGGCAACGATATCGACCTGATCATTCAGAAATTCACCTCGGACGCCATCATCGAAGGCCAGATCCGCAGCGTGCAGGCCGAAGCCGAGGGACTGCTGGTGGTGTTTTAAAGGGCACTGTCCACCGGCTGCACATCGCGCAGCAGCAGCACAATGTGGTTGGTGTTATTGACCTGGAAATACCCACCTTTGCTGTTTTCCAGCCGACCCTTGACCAGGCGCTGACCAGACCAGATGGCCCGCTGGCCCGGCGCCATCGCATTGATACGGCGCAGCACCTCGGCATCTGCAGGCAGCAGGTGCAGCACCGGAAAGCGGCCTTTGGGCTGTTGTTTGGCCCGCCAGGAGGTTTTGCCTTTTTTGAGCGGGCGAATCTCAACCTTTTCCGGATCGGAATAGTCGCCGTCAGTCAGCACCAGATGGTGTGAAATAAAGGGGGCGTATGTGAGGGCTTCAGGCACCATCTGCTGCAGATCACCCTCAAATGCGCTGGGTTCTTCTTCCCAGCTGGCGCTGTAGCTTTCACCCTGGCTTTCAATCCGGGTAAAATCCTGCGAAAAGGTACTTTTCCGCCAGACCGTCTCCGGGTCCGGGGCCCGCATCCACCAAAAAATACCGGTCAGCACCAGAAAGGGCAGAGCCAATTTGAAGCTGTCTTTGAGCATACCTGATGGTAAAAGCATTCCGTTGCGCTGTCAAGCAGGGTTACTGAAACAAGCATCAGTCTGGCTTAAACAAACTGATAGCCTGAACAGGCTGAGCTTTAGTAAGTACAAAACCACCATCAAAGATAGCATATATGCTATCATAAAAACATGTCTGTTAAAGTTGTCGTCGACACCAACGTGTTTCTGGGGGCTTTATTAAGCCGCGAGGGAGCCAACCGGGCCTTTTTGCGTCTGTGTTTTAAAGGTGTTTATCAGCCTTTAATGGGTACCAGCCTGTTCTGTGAACACGAAGATGTTTTAGCCCGCATTTCTCACAAACAGATCAGTAGATAAAAACTGGCTCCTTTCTGTAGCAATGGTCCGGACATTTTTGAGATTGGTTTGAGGGAGTTGGGACATCTCAGTTAGACTGGAGTTACTACACAACAGTCAACAAGGAGATGTCCCGATGGAAAGTGTACACGAAAAGGTCGCTCAGCTGCCAGGGCTGTCAAAAACACGGAGGAAGTACATGGCGG